>JBAUTC010000087.1:0-7926 GCA_049582025.1 Thiomonas sp. | reverse complement strand
ATGCCGCTTTGCGAACCGTCTGGAACGGTCTCAGTGTGAAATTGGCGGAAGCGGTGAGATTCGAACTCACGAACGGTTGCCCGTTGCCGGTTTTCAAGACCGGTGCAATCGACCACTCTGCCACGCTTCCTTTGGGTCAGGCTCCGCGGTGGAGCCAGCGGCGCATTCTATACATGCCCAAGTCTTTCACGCAGGAAGAAAGAATTCCAGCGCGTTGTTCAGCATGTCGAATCCAAGTGGTGTGGTCTGCAGAACGGCGGCGTCGTTGATCAGCAAGCCCTTGTCCTGTGCGGCTTGCAATGGCTTGGCGACGGCCGAGAACGGCAGGCCTGTGCGCTCCGAAAAGAGTTCAGACTGCACGCCTTCGCGCAATCGCAGGGCGTTGAGCATGAACTCAAATGGCAGGTCACGACGGGACACCTCGACCTCGGTTTCAATGGCAATACCTTGCGCTGCTTGCTCCATGTAGCGCTGGGGATGGCGCCAGCGGGTTTGCCGCACGATGCGATGCGCGAAGCTGATCTTGGAGTGTGCGCCCGCACCAATTCCCAGATAGTCGCCAAATTGCCAGTAGTTGAGGTTATGGCGGCAGCGATGACCGGAGGCGGCATAGGCCGAGATTTCATATCGCTGCAGCCCGGCATCTTCGGCCCAGTTGGCGACCGCGTGCTGCATGTCTGCGCTGAGGTCATCGTCCGGCAGCGGCGGCGGCTGCCTGGCGAAAAGTGTGTTGGGCTCCAGGGTGAGTTGGTAGAGCGAGAGGTGGGGCAGTTGATGGGCCAGCGCGGCCTGCACATCGGTCTTGCTGCCTGCCAAGTCTTGCTGTGGCAAAGCAAACATCAGATCGAGGTTGAAGGTGGGAAAGTGACGCGCGGCTTCATCCACCGCATCATGCGCCTGCCTGGCATCGTGCACCCTGCCCAATGCATGCAGCCGGGCATCATCGAAGCTCTGAACGCCGATCGACAAACGATTGACCCCAGCCTGTGCAAATGCTGCGAAACGGTCACGCTCGAAAGTGCCCGGATTCGCTTCGAGGGTGATTTCGACGTCGGGGACGAGTTGCAAGCGGGCGCGGATATCCCCCAACAGCTGGTCGATGGCGTCGGGGGAGAACAGACTGGGCGTGCCTCCGCCGATGAACACTGAAATGACGCGCCGCCCCCAGATCAGTGGCAAGGCGGCGTCGAGATCGGCGCGCAGCGCGGCGAGATAGGCCTGTTCCGGAATCTGGCCGCCAGCGCGCCATTCATGCGAGTTGAAATCGCAATATGGGCATTTCTTGAGGCACCAGGGCAAGTGCACGTACAGGCTGAGGGGCGGGAGGACATTGAGCTGCAAGGTGCCGGCGCGCATGTAATGCGGCAGCGCCTGCGCCGCATGCTGGCGTGCCGCGTCGGCTGACACCTCAGACGCAGCTGGGCGTGGGAGGATGGGGATGCGCTTGAGGCTCACTGCGTGCGAGGGATCATGATGATGGCGGAGTCCAGCCCCAGTGCGTCTGCAACAGCGGCAGCAAGGCGCGCAAGGCTTGCCCGCGATGACTGATGCGATTCTTTTCCTGCGCATCGCATTGCGCCAGTGTGAGGCCATCGGGAAGCACAAACAGGGGGTCGTAACCGAAACCCCCGTGCCCGTGCGGGGTATGGCCGATCTGGCCGAGCAGTTGGCCCTGCACGATCAGAGGCTCGGGGTCGGCCGCGTGGCGCAATGCCACCACCACGGACACAAAACGTCCTGCACGATTTGCCTCGCCGTTCATCTGTTCCAACAACAACGCATTGTTGGCTGCGTCCTGCCGGGCGCGAGGCCCATTGATCAAAGGCGCAAAGCGTGCCGAGCGCACACCGGGCAAACCGCCCAGCGCATCCACACACAAGCCGGAGTCATCCGCCAAGGCAGGCAGGCCCGTATGAAAGCTGGCATGACGCGCCTTGGCGAGCGCGTTTTCGACAAATGTCGGGTGCGGCTCCTCGGCTTCCGCGAGATGGAATTCGCTCTGCGCGCGCGCCACGCATCCCAGCGGAGCAAGCAAGTCGCCCAACTCGGCCAGCTTGCCCGGATTGCCCGAGGCCAGAACAATTTGCCAGGACACCGATGACCGACCTGCCACGCTCACAGGCCCAGCGCCGTGCGCTGCAGGACCACAAGTTCGGCAATGCCTTGCTGCGCCAGATCGATCATGCCGTCGAGTTGCTGCCGTGAGAATGGCGTTCCTTCGGCCGTCCCTTGCACCTCGATGAGCGCCCCGCCCGCGGTGCCGACGACATTCATGTCGGTGTCGCACTGGCTGTCCTCGGAGTAATCGAGGTCGAGGCGATAGGCATCACCGATCATTCCGACGGACACCGCTGCCACCAGTTGCTGCATTGGGTTGCGCTGCAACCGTCCTTGGTCGATCAGCCATTGACAGGCATCCCAGGCCGCCACGGCTGCGCCGGTGATGGCGGCCGTGCGCGTGCCGCCATCGGCCTGCAACACATCGCAATCCAGGGTGATCTGCCGCTCGCCCAACGCCGAGAAATCGAACACCGCACGCAGCGAACGGCCGATGAGTCGTTGAATCTCTTCGGTGCGGCCCTGTTGTTTGCCGCGCTTGGCTTCGCGTTCACTCCGCGTATGCGTGGCGCGCGGCAGCATGCCGTATTCCGCCGTCACCCAGCCCTGCCCCGTGCCGCGTTTGTGCGGCGGCACGCGTTCTTCGACCGAGGCGGTGCACAGCACCCGGGTATTGCCGAACGCAACGAGCACCGAGCCTTCGGCATGACGGGTGAAATGGCGTTGAATGGCAATCGCGCGCAGGGCATTTGCCCCGCGTCCTTCGCGCGCAGGAAGAGTGTTTTGCATAGGTGATGTGGGAGATTATTTACGTGCCGCGCCCTGACGAATGGCGGCGTTGATTTCGGCAATCGAGCGCTCGATTGCTGCGTCGTCCATCTCCTCGACCTGCAGATCGCCCAGGTCGCTCTGGATGGTTGATGTGAACTCGCCCTTCTGCATGGATTCAGTTTCAATGCGCAGTGAGGTTTCCAGTTCCTCCGGATCGGCCTCCCATTCCACGCCAAGCGCAGTGACATTGTCGGAATCGGCGCCTCCCTGGCGGAGCGCCATTTCCACCACTTCGGGCACGGCATCCGACAATACTTGCTGGCCAAACTGGCGCACCAGCACGGACTCGGGAATCTGCCCCCAGAGACCGTCGGAGCACAGCAAGACGATGTCGCCTCGCCGCATGGCCTGCGGCAAGCCCACCTCGATCATTGGCAACTGGCCGGACCCAAGGCACGTGAACAGCATATTGCGCGTTGGTCCATCGGGCTGGAGCAGCGCGAGGCCATCCGCCTGGTCCTTTTTGTGCTGCTGCTCGACGTGCGAATGATCGCGGGTGCGGGTCAGCATGGCGCCGTTACGCATGAAATACAGCCGCGAATCGCCCACATGCGCCCAATGTGCTGCGCCGTCTTGCAGTACACAGACCACCACCGTGGTTCGGGGGGAGTCCGTGAGCTTGTTCTCCTGCGCATAGCGCTGGATCTGTTCATGCGCGCGAAAAATGGAACGCCGCAAAAATTCCTGCGGATCGCGCAAACGCGGGCGCGCCTCCTGCTGAAAAATATTGGCGATGGTCTGCAGTGCAAGCCGCGCTGCCACGTCCCCGCGGGGATGACCACCCAGGCCGTCGGCCAGAGCGAACAAGGCACTTTCGCGCGTGTAGCAATACCCCATGCGATCCTGATTGTTCGCCCGCCCGCCACGGCGGCTGACTTGATACACAGAAAACTTCAATTCCGCTCCCTGGCGGCTGGTTTGCCCTGTTCAGGCGATAGACTTGGGACTGCCTGAACAGGCGCGCCGAAACGGGTTACGTCGCGCACTTTTTGCACCTGCGACTTTGTATCGTTGACCAGTTCGTCAATGTGCAGGCGCAGTTTCTCGCCCATGGTGAGATTGGTGTAGCGACGCGCGCTTTCGGCACCAAGTTCGCGCTGCAGATTGAACACACTCTGCGGACGCGCCATGGCGTCGAGTGACATGCACCATTCCACGATCTCGATCAGGTTATCGGAATACACCCCGCGCAACTTGGACAACTGCGCCTGCAGGCGGTCCTTCTCCAGCCTTTGCGGCGCCTCGTAGGGCGGATAGCCGGTCATGCAGGCGTAGATGCAGGCACCCACCGCGTAAATGTCGGTCCAGGGGCCGAATGCACCCTCGCGCTTGTACATCTCAGGCGCGGCAAACCCCGGCGTATACATTGGGCGAAACCGCTTGTCCTGCTGATTCAGCACCTCGCGCGCCGCACCAAAGTCGATCAGGATGGGCTTGTTGTCATCGGTGATGAAGATATTCGCCGGTTTGATGTCAAGGTGCAACATCTTGTGCTGATGCACCACGCGCAAGCCTTGCAGGATGTCGTCGAACAGCGAACGGATGGTGGACTCTCGAAAAATTTTCTTGCGCTTGAGTTCGCGCGCCGTAATGACGAACTCCTGAAGGGACGCCCCTTCGAGGTAATTCATCACCATGTAAACGGTGTCGTTTTCGCGGAAAAAATTCAGCACGCTGACGACGCTGGGATGCGAGATCTGCGCCAGCGACCGGCCTTCCTCGAAAAAGCTCTTCAAACCCAGTCGGTAAAGAGCCAGTTTGTCTGGCGGCACCACCGGGTTCGATTCCCCCGCGCCTCGCTCCACCAAAGAAGCAGGCAGGTATTCCTTGACCGCAACCCGCTGCCCGTCCGGGCTCAGCGCGAGATACACCACGCCAAACCCCCCGCTGGCAACCTTGCGCACGACGCGGTACCCGCCGACTTGCGATTCCGGCGCAAGCGGAGCAGGTTTTGTTTTGGGCGAAGTGGCCATAAGGATGAAGGCTAGCAGCCGGCGAGCGAATCGAGTGTGGAAAAATACACGCAAAGGGGATGCGAGTGAAACCAATTTATAGCATGACCGGCTACGGCCAAAACAGCGTGCAACTATCGACCGGGGCGAAGATTCATATCGAGCTGCGATCGGTCAACAGCCGGTTTCTCGATATCGCCTTTCGTCTTCCGGAAGAATTGCGCAGCGCGGAAGCCGCCATGCGGCAGGCACTGACCCAGGGTCTGCGACGCGGCAAAGTCGACTGCCGCGCGGTGTTCGAAGCCCCGCAAAGCGCGCCCGCCCTGCCCGATGCCGATGCCGCGGCGCCACTGCTTGCCGCCGAATCCGCGCTGCGCGCCCTCGCCCCTCATCTCACCCCTTTGTCCGTGGGCGAAGTGCTGCGTTTCATCGGCAGCGCACAGGAAGAGCACGTCGACGCGGCAGAAATCGCTGTTGCTGCGAATCAGGCACTGGAGCAAGCGCTTGCAGTGCTGATCCAGGCCCGCGCTGTCGAAGGCGACCGGCTTCGCGCCTTGTTGCTAGATCGCATCGGCCAGATTGCCCAACACGCGGCCCGCGCCCGCGACATCGTGCCCCTGGCCGTGGAGCGACAGCAAGCGCGCTTCACGGCACGTTGGGAAGAAGCGCTGCGCGCGCTCACGGGTGTGGAATCCAGCGCCGAGACGCTGAACGAGCGCCGGCTGCAGGAAGCGGCCAGCTTTGCCATTCGCATCGACGTCGCCGAAGAACTCGACCGGCTGCAAGCACACCTGCAAACCCTGCGGGAGTTGCTGACGCAAGGAGGCGAACTTGGCAAGCGGCTGGACTTCCTCATCCAGGAACTGCACCGCGAAGCCAACACTCTGGGCTCGAAGTCGGCCGCGCTCGAACTCAGCGAAATCTCGCTCGAACTCAAAGTCCTGATCGAGCAGATGCGCGAGCAGGTCCAAAACATCGAATAACGCCAAGGCCCAACGTGTCCGCCAATTTTCCCGGAAACCTGTTTGTCGTCGCCGCCCCCAGCGGGGCGGGCAAATCCAGTCTGGTCAACGCCCTGCTCGCGCAGGACAGTGGCATACAGCTCTCGGTGTCTTGCACCACGCGCGCACCACGCGGCTCCGAGGTCGACGGCGTGCATTACGTGTTCATTGACAGCCTGGAATTTCAGCGCCGCATCGACGCGGGCGAATTCCTGGAATGGGCCGAAGTGCATGCCAACCGCTACGGCACCTCCAAGCGCTGGCTGGAACAGCGCATGGCCGACGGCATGGATGTACTGCTGGAAATCGACTGGCAAGGCGCCGCCCAGGTACGCCAGCAGTTCGACAACGCCGTCAGCATTTTCATCCTGCCCCCGTCCTTCGAGGAGTTGCGCCAGCGCCTCACCCGGCGGGCCGAAGACGCGCCAGAGGTCATCGAGCAGCGCCTGCGTGAGGCCCGCATTGAATTGGCGCAAGCGAAGAACTTCGACTTTATAATTGTGAATCAAGACTTTACGCACGCCTTGCACGATCTGAAGCAAGTCGTTGCGGCACAGCGGCTACGCTACGCCGCGCAACGTCTCTCCCACCCCGAGGTTTTTCGCGCCCTCGGCATACTTTGAACTGGACCTCTGACATCATGGCTCGCATCACCGTAGAAGACTGCCTGGAAAAAATCCCCAATCGCTTTCAGCTCGTTCTGGCCGCGACCTATCGTGCCCGCATGCTGGAGCAGGGCCATTCGCCCAAGATGGAATCGAAGGACAAGCCTGCAGTCACCGCCCTGCGTGAAATCGCGGCTGGTCTGGTCGGGATTGAAATGCTGAAAAAAGTGCCAACCTGATTTCCTAATGCCCGGCAGCCATCCATCCCCGCGAAATCCGAGTCCATCGGCTCCGGGTCGGGTCGCGCCTGCTGTGGCAAAACCTGTGGCGAAACGCACGCGCACTCCGGCTGGAGCCAAGCAAGCCGCAGAACCTGAGCCTGTTGTCACTGCGCACGACGACGCGCAGGGGGCGCGTCAAAACTGTGTGAGCCTGGCGACCCTGCTCGACAAGCTGCAGGCTTACCTCCCGGAGGCCGATTTGCAAAAAATCCGCGATGCTTACCGCTTCGCGGACGCGGCGCACCTCGGGCAGTACCGCGCCAGCGGCGAACCCTATATCTCGCATCCCGTGGCGGTGGCTGAACTGTGCGCCGACTGGAAGCTCGACACGCAGGCCGTGATGGCTGCGCTGCTGCACGATACGGCGGAAGACAAGGGCATCACCCAGGCGGAGCTGATTGAGCATTTCGGCAGTACGGTGGCCGATCTGGTCGATGGACTGACCAAGCTCGACAAACTGCAGTTCTCCAACCGTGAGGAAAACCAGTCGGAGAGCTTTCGCAAAATGCTGCTGGCAATGGCGCGCGACATCCGCGTCATCCTCGTCAAGCTGGCCGATCGTCTGCACAATATGCGCACTCTGGGCGCCATGGCCGCCACCAAGCGCGTACGCATCTCCCGCGAGACGATGGACATCTACGCACCCATCGCCCACCGCCTCGGTCTCAATATGGTGTACCGGGAGTTGCAGGATCTGGGCTTTGCCAACAGCTACCCCAATCGCTACGCCGTACTGTTGCGCGCCGTGCAGGCGGCGCGCGGCAACCGGCACGGTCTGGTGGAAAAAATCCTGGCGGCAGCGCATTCCGCGCTGGTCGAAGCGCATGTTCCGGCCCAGCTGTTCGGGCGCGAAAAGACGCTCTACTCCATCTACCGCAAGATGCGGACGAAGCACCTGAGCTTCGCGCACATCCAGGACATTTTTGGTTTCCGCATCCTCGTGCCCGACGTGCTCGATTGCTACCGGGCTCTCGGCGTGCTGCATGGCCTGTACAAGCCCATGCCTGGCAAGTTCGAAGACTACATCGCCATCCCGAAGGCCAA
Organism: Thiomonas sp.; assembly: GCA_049582025.1. Classification (GTDB taxonomy): domain Bacteria; phylum Pseudomonadota; class Gammaproteobacteria; order Burkholderiales; family Burkholderiaceae_C; genus Thiomonas. The sequence goes on along the minus strand of JBAUTC010000087.1, from coordinate 154 downwards.
TGGCTACCAGTCGCTGCACACCACGCTGATCGGACCGAGCGGTAATCCCATCGAGTTCCAGATCCGCACCGAGTCCATGCACCGCATCGCAGAAAGCGGCGTGGCGGCGCACTGGCTCTACAAGACGCCCGAGGACAAGCCTGCCCCGCAGGAC
>JBAUTC010000086.1:0-6645 GCA_049582025.1 Thiomonas sp. | reverse complement strand
GCGCGCAGATCGGCGACCACCTGATCCTTGTAGGACAGACGACCATCTGCGCGCAAGCTGTCGCCCATGCCGTGCAGGTCGCAGCGCAGCGTCGCGATACCGTCCGCAGCAAGCGCGCGGGCCAGTTTGACGTTGACGCGGTGCGCGCCCACGCGGTGGATCACCCCGGCGTTGAACAGCAAGACGCCGAATGGGGGAGGCGAGGCCGTTCCGGAGGCCGGGAAGGTCACGGTTCCCAAAAGCGCGTTCTGGGGGCCAAAAGTGATCGTCGTTTCACGCATTGGCAGGAACGGCAAGATGGTCGAGCAAATAACGAATCCAGTGCATCGGCACGATGGAAGTGGCGGCGGCACTGTCGGTCGCCCAATTGATCCGGGCGTCGCTGTCCCCCAGTTCCACCGCGGCGGGAAGCGACAGGCCTGCCTTCGCCAGCATCTGGCGCGTCACTTGCGGGTCGCTTGTGAGCAGGCTCAGCGCTGCCGACGGGATGGGCGACAGGCAGGACGGTGTGATGGCGTCGATTTGCTCCCGGCTGGCCGGGCTGATGGAAAAGCCGAGGGCTTCGCTGTCCGGCGCGGGCAGCATGGTCTCGCGCAAGCGGGCGCTCAGCGGCCAACGCACGCCATAGCCCCGATTGAGCGCCTCAAGGCTCGATGCCGCCAGACCGCGCAGGTAGTCGCGCCCGTTGAGCACCGGCTCGATGAGCAGCATGAATTGCGCCGGGGTCGGCGCCAGGCGTGCGGTTTCCAGGGCGATGGTGCCGCCGAGGCGCAAACCCATTGCCGACCAGCGCGGCGCATGGCTGCGGCGGAGCAGCTCGGCCAGTGCGACCTGCGCATCGCCGATGCTGCCCTGAACGTCCCATTCCTCGTCGTCTCCGGCCGAATCGCCACTGCCGTAGTAGTCGAAACGCAGCACGTGGTAGCCCGCTGCCGCGAGGCGGTCGCTCATCACCCGGTACAGCCGATGCGCCCGGATGCCTTCCTGCCCGAACGGATTGCATAGCAACACGGCATGATGTTGCAGCGGCGTCTGCGCGGCGGGTTCGAGATAGATCCCGACGAGCTCCCTGGCGCCATTGAGCATACGCACGGGAGTCAATTCGGCCTCCCCGATGAATTGGCCCGGCGATACACCACGCGCTCGAAACCGCCCATCACGGCCAGCGCCGCGGCATACCCGGGCGGACTTTGCAGTGGGGACAGGTCGATGGCGTCCGCCGATTGGTCCTGATTGAGCTGCTGGCGCGCGACGGCCAGGCCAACGTGCAGGGACTTCGGGTCCAGCGCCAAGCCAAGGCCCAGCGCCTTCATGCAGGCTTCCTTGCGCGTCCAGCAGGCGAAAAAGACCACTGTCCGCTGCTGAGCGGGGATCTGCGCCAGTTCCGACAATTCCGCTGCGGTAAGCACGCCGGCAGCAAGCGTGGCGTCGGGCAGGTTCGCACGCGTGGCCTCAATGTCCACGCCCAGCGGGATGCCGTCACTCACCGCAAGCAAGGCCTTGTCCCCGCTGTGGCTCAGGTTGAAACACAGTGGCGCCTCGTCGTGTTGTTCGGCCAATTCCGGCTTGCCGTACGGGCCGATGACAAATTGCAGCGCCTGCGGCGCGCGCCCCAGGTAACGCCCCAGAATCTGGCGTAGCCAGCCATGCGCGGCGATGAAACGGCTCTGGTCGATGGCGAACACGAAGCGCAGCGCGCGTTCGTGTTCCGTCGGATCGAGCAGGTCAATGGCATGCGCGGGCGGGCGATGCAGGTCGAATTCCCAGACATGCACCTCCCGCTGTCGTGGACGGGGCAGCGCCGCCGTAGCGTGCTGCAGCGGCACACTGCCCGGGTGACGACGCACGGCATCCCGCACGTGTTGCAGCGGATTCAGGGACGGGGGCATCAGGGTATCTGTGGGGTGAAAGTGATCATGCAATGCAAGGCGGCAACCGGCCGCAAATCAGTCCGCCAAATGACAGGCCAGCTTATTCAATTCTTCAAAGAAACATGATGCGGGATTTGCCACTTCGCAGACAATCCCGCCAAACGGGGGCGCGCTTGTGCATCTGCGGCCCATCTACGCGGATCATAGGTAGTCATTGCCATTCCAGCATGACAACTACCGCACAGATTTCTGCAAAACCTGCGAAAACTTTTCGGTGATCAATGCACTGCCTTGCGGGCCGTGGCGATGGCACTGCAGAGCTGCTGTACGCCGTCGAGCACATCCACACCCATGCGCGGGAGTGAGTTGGGTGCCAGGGACACCAGCTGGTCGCGCCGCACGGCGCTGATTTGCGCAAACCGCTTCCACTCCTTGAGCCACGCCGCGCTGCGCGGACTGGCGGCGACGATGAGTTGCGGATCGGCCTGGAGGACCGCTTCGGTGCTGATCGTGGGAGCCAGGACCGAGAGCTTGTCGAACACGTTGCGCCCGCCGCACGCGGCGATGGCCTGATTGATCAGTTGCGGTCCGCCCACGGTGATCAACGGCTGGTTCCAGACTTCAAAAAACACCCGCACGACCGGTTCTTGATGCGCATAGCGCCGGCGGATTGCAGCCAGCCGCGTGTCAAAGTCGCGCACCCAGCGCCCAGCCTGTCCGGCGGTGCCCGCCAACGTGCCGATGCGGCTGACGGTGGAGGTCAGCGACTCGAAGGTGTTGGCCTGACTCCAGTAAACAGGAATGCCCAGTGCGGTCAGCCGCGCCACCTCGCGTGGTGGCGTGCCCGAAGCCCATGCCAGAATCAGATCCGGCTTCAAGCGGGCGATCGCTTCGAGGTTAAGCGCGAAGGCGTCGCCGACGACGGGCAGCCTGCGTGCCCAATGCACGTCGCCCGCACCCTTGATTGTGGCGACGATCCGTTTGCTCGCCCCGGCCGCCGCAGTGAGTTCAAGCAATTGCGGCGACAGCGCGATGATCCGTTTGGCCGGGGCGCGCAGGATGAGCACATGCCCGGCGTCGTCCGTCACTTGCACCGGCGCCGCCCAGGCTGATGAGGCAAATGCCAGCAGCGCGACGAACGCAGCGACAGGCCAACGCTGCTGCCTCATCGCGGCGCCGCCGTCTTGGGTGTGAACGCGCATAGATCGGCCACGCCACAGCGCCAGCATTCCGGTTTGCGGGCCTTGCACACATAGCGCCCATGCAGGATGAGCCAGTGGTGCGCGTGCAGACGGAATGCCTGCGGAATCACCTTGTCCAGTTTGGTTTCGACTTCCAGTGGCGTCTTGCCCTTCGCTAGCCCGAGGCGATTGGCGACGCGGAAGATGTGGGTATCCACTGCAATCGTGTCGTGTCCGAAGGCGACGTTGAGCACCACGTTCGCCGTCTTGCGGCCGACCCCCGGCAGCGATTCCAGCGCCTCGCGGCTTTGCGGCACCTCGCCATCAAACTGATCGAGGAGGATGCGGCAGGTCGCGATGATGTTCTTCGCCTTGGTCTTGTACAGGCCGATGGTTCGGATGGCCTCGCGCAGCCGGTCTTCGCCCAGATCAAGCAGCGCCTGTGGAGTGTTGGCCACGGCGAACAACGGTCGTGTTGCCTTGTTCACGCTCACGTCGGTGGCCTGCGCCGACAGCGCCACGGCCACCAACAGCTCGAAGGGTGTGCGGTATTCCAGTTCGGTGCGCGGCTGCGGGTTGGCAGCGGCGAAGCGCTCGAACAGAGTGACGATCTGGGCAGATTTCATGCGGCGCGATGATAGGCGCAGCCAGCGCTGCCGACGCCGGTTTTGCGGCGGCAGCGCTGAATGGCGATGGTATGATTTCCCTCTCCTGCAAAATTTGCAAATCTATAGTTAAATCAAATAGTTAGATCTGATCGATGCGTTTGACCTCACTCCGCTTGGCCGGATTCAAGTCCTTTGCCGAACCCGTGACGCTGCCGTTTCCCGGGCGCATCAGCGGCATCGTCGGTCCCAACGGCTGCGGCAAATCGAACGTGATCGACGCCGTGCGCTGGGTGCTGGGGGAGAGCAAGGCCAGCGAACTGCGCGGCGAATCCATGCAGGACGTGATTTTCAACGGCAGCGGCCAGCGCAAACCTGCCAGCCGCTGCAGCGTGGAAATGGTGTTCGACAACAGCGATCACCGCATCGCCGGTCAGTGGGGCCAGTTCACCGAATTGGCCATCAAGCGCGTCCTCACCCGGGACGGTACGTCAAGCTATTTCATCAACAACCAGGCCGTACGCCGGCGCGACGTGCACGACATTTTCCTCGGCACCGGACTGGGCCCGCGCTCCTACGCCATCATCGGTCAGGGCACCATCACCCGCATTCTGGAGTCGCGTCCCGAAGACCTGCGCATGATGCTCGAAGAGGCCGCCGGCGTGTCCAAATACAAGGAACGTCGCCGGGAAACCGAGAATCGCCTGCAGGACACCCGGGAGAACCTCACCCGGGTGCAGGACATCCTGCGCGAGCTCGGCAGCAATCTCGGGCGGCTGGAGCAACAGGCCGAAGTGGCCACGCGCTACCAGGGGCTGCAAGCCAGCGCCACCCTGGTGCAACAACAACTTTGGCTGTTGCGGCAGGAAGAGGCGCAGGCCAAGCGCCAGCAGATCACCCTGACGGGCGGCGAGGCGATGAACGCGCTCGAAGCCCGCATCGCCGAGCAGCGTGGCATCGAGGCTGAAATCGAAACCCTGCGGCAGGCGCAGTTCGCCAGCAGCGATACGCTGAACCGTGCGCAGGCGGCGTTCTACGCGGCGCAGTCGCGCGTGACGCAGTTGGAGGCGGAGATTCGCTTCGTGCTCGAAGCCCGGCAGCGCGCGCAGGCTACTTTGCACGCGATCGACGCGCAGCAACTCGAATGGCAGCAGCGCCACGATGCGGCGGTGGAGCAGGCGGGCGGTGCCGCCGAACAACTGGCCGATGCCGAAGTCCAGGCCGAGGTGGCGCAAGCCCGCGCACAGGAGCAGAGCGAGAGCCTGCCTGCGCTCGAGGCCGCATTGAGCGAGGCGCAGTTGCGCGCGGCGGACGAGCGCGCCCAGGCCGCCGCTGCACAGCAGGCCTTGCAGGCCGAGGCGGCGCGTCAGCGCGGCATGGGACAGCAGATCCAGCAGTTACAGCAGCGCGCCGAGCGTCTGCGCGCCGAGCAGCGCACCGTCGTCGCGCCCGACAGTCTGCGGCTAGCCGATTTGCAGCGCCAGCAGCAGGGGATGAGCGAAGAACTGGACATCACCCGCGCCCAGCGCGAACAGCTCGACGAGACCTTGCCGGGTCTGCAGCAGGCGCGGCAAGACGCCCTGCAGGCGCAGCAGCATGCCGCGGGACAACTCGCGGCCACGGGTGCGCGCATCTCCGCCCTCAAGGCTTTGCAGGAGCGGGTGCTCACCGAAGGCAAGCTGCGCCCCTGGCTGGCCAAGCACGGGCTCGACGGATTGTCGCAACTCTGGTCGCGGTTGCAGGTGGACAACGGGCTGGAAACCGCGCTCGAAGCCGTGTTGCGCGAGCGTCTGGCTGCGCTGGAACTGCGCCAGCTCGACATGGCCGCGGGCTTCGGCAGCGACGCGCCGCCGGCCAAGCTGGCGTTCTATTCGGCCACCGTGCAAGCCGAGGGGGGCCGCTCCAGCGAATCCGAAGCGAGCACCCCGCCTGCAGGGTGCCGACCGCTGCGCGAAACCGTGCGCAGCGGCGATGCGGCGCTGGGCAGTCTGCTCGACGACTGGCTCGCCGGGGTGTTCGTTGCTCCCTCCTTGCAGCAGGCGCTCGCGTTGCGCGGCAAGCTGTCTGCGCACACCGTGCTGGTCACCAGAGAAGGCCATGCGGTCGTCCGACAGAGTGTGAGCTTTTACGCGCCGGATTCCGAGCAGTCCGGGGTGCTGGCGCGTCAGCAGGAGATCGACAATCTGGAGCGCCAGATCAAGGCCGAGCAGCTGATTGGCGAACAGAGCCGCGCCCAGCTGCATCAGGCGGAGCATGATCTCGGGCAGGCACAGGAACAACTCGCCACGCTGCAGCGGCGCCAACAGCAGGACACACAGCAACTGCACACCGTCCAGGTGGAATTGCTCAAGCTCACTCAGCAAGCCGAGCAAAGCGCCGCGCGGCACGGCCAGATCGAGGCGGATCTGGGTGACATTGATGCCCAGCTCGACGAATTGCAGGCCCAGCAGGCCGAGAGCGAGGCGCGATTCGAGGAACTCGACGCCCGCCTGGGCGACCAGCAGCAGCTTCAGGCCGACCTGGAAACCGAGGTCATCGACGCGCAGCAGGCGCTGGCCGAAGCTCGTGCGCAGCAGCGTCAACTCGAATCGCAGGCCGCTGAAAGCGGCTACGCGGTGCGCAGCCTGCAGCAAAGGCTGGCTGATCTGCAACGTGAGGCGCAGACCGCGCTGGAGCAGATCGCCCGTCAGAGCGGGGCCCGGGAGGCCGCGCAATTCGAACTTGCACGACTCAGCGAAGAGAGCGCGCAGACCGGGTTGCAATCCGCCCTCACCGAGCAGGAATGCGCGCAGGCGGTGCTGGGCGCGCGCCGCAGCGAGGCCGACGACATCGCATTGCAACTGCGGCAACGCGAGGAGACCCGGCTGACGCTGGACCGCGACCTCGATCCGCTGCGCCAGCGCATCACCGAACTGCAGCTCAAGGAGCAGGAGTTCCGCCTGCAGGCCGAGCAGTTCGCGCAGCAGCTTGCCGAGGCGCAGGCAGATC
>JBAUTC010000085.1:0-1553 GCA_049582025.1 Thiomonas sp. | reverse complement strand
AGACCAGACAACATGAAATATTTAAGAGAAAAATGGATTTGCGGTTTGGAATGTATGAATCATGTATCGAGGGGGTGCGGCCTCGACATGATGTGGCTTTGAGGAGTATCTTGTAACCTTCTGTGATGACTGGAGAAGGTGTGGCTGTGGCGACGGTGGTCAAGAGATCGGGTGACGAGGTGACGGTGGAGGTGACGGTGCGGTTGAGCGGAACGCTGCTGGAGATGGAAGGAGCGATCCAGGAGGCCAGCAATGCGCTCGGGCGCTGCGTGACTGAGGAGGCCCTGAGGCAGTTCGACACTGATGGCAGTGCGATGCGTGTCGGTGAGATCAAGCTGACCGCGCGCGGGCGCGATTCGAAGGAGTACCAGACCCCCTACGGGGCGGTGCAGATCGAGCGCTACGTCTACCAGAGCTCGCGCGGCGGGCGCATCTACTGCCCGCTCGAGCACCAAGCGCGGATCGTGCGCGGGGCCACTCCCCTGTTTGCCAGCCAGATCAGCCACAAGTATGCGCAGCTCAATGCGCGCGCGGTGCAGGCGGACCTCGAGCAGAACCACGGCCGGAAAGTCGCCACCTCTTACATTCAGAACGTTGCCGAGTGGGTGGGCACGCTCGCCACGGCCAAGGAAGAGGATTGGGAGTACGCCATGCCGGCGCTTGAGCACCCCATCGCGACCGTGGTGGTCAGCCTCGACGGGGCCATGATCCCCATGGCCGACAGCGCGGGCTACCGCGAAGCCATGGTGGGGACCCTCTCGTTCTACGACCACGAAGGCGAGCGCCAGCACAGCCTCTACCTCGCCGCCGCGCCCGAGTACGGCAAGCAGGAATTCCTGCAACGCATGGAGCGCGAGATCGTGCGCGCCAAGCAGCACTGTCCCCAGGCGCTCTACCTGGGCATCGCCGACGGTGCGGCGAGCAATTGGCGTTTCCTTGAGCAACACACCGAGCGCCAATTGATCGACTTCTTCCACGCCACAGAATACGTTGGCAAGCTCGCCCAAGCGACCTATCCACAACGCCAAGCCGAGGGCAAGCGCGCGCAGTGGCAGCATGAGCACTGCCACCAGCTCAAGCACGACCCCGGCGCCCTCGACGGGCTCATCGGCGAGGCCGCACGCCTCTCCCATCGCCACAGCCTCTCGCAGAAGGTCCGCGAGGAGGTCCTCAGTGCTTGGACCTACTTCACCAACCATCGCCACCAAATGGACTATCCCGGCTTTCTCGCCGCGGGCCTGCCGATCGGATCGGGCGTCACCGAGGCGGCCTGCAAGACCCTGGTCAAGCAACGCCTGTGCGCCTCTGGGATGCGCTGGAAAAACAAAGGGGCCAAGATCGTGCTCAGTCTACGCGCACTCACCCACACCGCCGGACGCTGGACACAGTTCTGGCACAAGATCGATCAGTTTGGGGCGGAATGCTGCTGCTGAGCACATTATTGGGAGGCCGCACCCTTCGACGATGTCGCTGCTGACCACCAGTGGCAGGGAGGTCAATTGGCGCTGGATGTCGATGTGACGGCTCAGCCATGCGCGCAGACGGTGTTTCAC
>JBAUTC010000084.1:0-6022 GCA_049582025.1 Thiomonas sp. | reverse complement strand
TCCCGACACCCCAAGCCCGACAGGCTGCAGACGCTTTCTACAATGGCGCCTTCTCCAAGGCTGATTTCATGCGCACCTTTCAAGACCTCATCCTGACCCTGCAGACCTATTGGGCCAACCAAGGCTGCGCCCTGCTGCAACCCTACGACATGGAAGTGGGTGCGGGCACCAGTCACACCGCCACCTTTCTGCGCGCCATCGGCCCCGAGCCGTGGAAGGCTGCCTATGTGCAGCCCAGCCGTCGCCCCAAGGACGGCCGCTATGGTGACAACCCCAACCGCTTGCAGCACTATTACCAGTTCCAGGTGGTGCTCAAGCCCGCCCCCGGCAACATCCTGGAGCTTTACCTGGGTAGCCTGGAGGCGCTGGGCTTCGATCTGAAGAAAAACGACATCCGTTTCGTCGAGGACGACTGGGAGAATCCCACCCTCGGCGCCTGGGGCCTGGGCTGGGAAGTGTGGCTCAATGGCATGGAAGTCACCCAGTTCACCTATTTCCAGCAGGTTGGCGGCATTGACTGCAGGCCTCTGACCGGTGAGATCACCTACGGTCTGGAGCGCCTGGCCATGTACCTGCAAGGCGTGCAGAGCGTGTACGACCTGGTGTGGACCGAAACCGAGGTGGCGGGGAAGAGAACGCTATTGAAGTACGGCGACGTGTTCCACCAGAACGAGGTCGAGCAGAGCACCTACAACTTCGAGCACAGTGACGTTGAGTTCCTGCTGCACGCCTTCGGTGCACACGAAAAGCAGGCCAAGGCGCTGATGGCCGCGCAACTCGCCCTGCCCGCCTACGAACAGGTGCTCAAGTGCGCGCACAGCTTCAACCTGCTCGATGCCCGCGGCGCGATCTCTGTCACCGAGCGCGCCGCCTACATCGGCCGCATCCGCAACCTGGCGCGCGGTGTGGCGCAGGAATACCTGAGCAGCCGCGAGCGACTGGGCTTTCCCATGGCGCCGAAGGCCTGGGCCGAAGAGGTTATGGCGCAACTGGCGCAGAAAAATGCCGCTTGACGCTGGCGCTACCCTCGCCGCCCGAGTGCACAGCCCCCGTTCACTGCCGCCGCCCAGGCTTCCATTGACTGCAACATGACAATCTCCAATCTTCTCGTCGAACTCTTAACCGAAGAGCTCCCTCCCAAGGCGCTACCAGCGCTGGGCCGGGCTTTTGCCAACGGCCTGGCCGAGCGCCTCAGGGCGCAGGGACTGGTGGGCGATGACGCGACTGTCACGCCCTATGCCAGTCCGCGCCGTCTGGCCGCGCACATCACCGGCGTGTCGTCCAAGGCGGCGGACAAGGCCGTGGCGCAGAAGCTCATGCCCGCCTCGGTGGGACTGGACGCCAGCGGCGCTCCCACCCCCGCGCTGCTGAAAAAACTTGCCAGCCTGGGGCTGGACGCCAGCGCTGCTGACCGGCTGCGCCGGGACGGCGAGGGCGAGGGCAAGGCGAATACGCTGTTCATCGACACCGTCGCCGCGGGGAGCACCCTCGTCAACGCTCTGCAAACCGCATTGCACGACACACTGGCCAAGCTGCCCATCCCCAAGGTCATGGACTATCAACTGGCCGACGGCTGGACCACGGTGAAATTCGTCCGCCCCGCCCACGGCCTGGTGACCCTGCACGGTGCAGATGTGGTGCCGGTACAGGCGCTGGGCCTGACCGCCGGGCGAGAGACGCATGGTCACCGCTTCGAGGCCAGCACCGACCCCATCGCGCTGCGCAACGCCGACAGCTATGCCGAGCAATTGCGTACCGAAGGCGCGGTGATTGCCAGCTTCGACGCCCGCCGCTCCGAAATCGCGGCGCAATTGCAGGCAGCAGCAAAGCTGGCCGGGCCGGACGTCAGGCCCATTGACGATGCCGCGCTTCTTGATGAAGTCACCGCCCTGGTCGAACGCCCGAATGTGGTGCTTTGCCAGTTCGACCCCACCTTCCTGACCGTGCCGCAGGAGTGCCTCATCCTCACGATGAAGGCCAACCAGAAATATTTTCCGCTGCTCGACGCCGCGGGTAAGCTGACCCACCAGTTCCTCGTGGTCAGCAACATCTCCCCGCGCGACCCGAGCGCCGTGATCGAGGGCAACGAGCGCGTGGTGCGCCCGCGTCTGGCCGACGCGCAGTTCTTCTTTGAGCAGGATCGCAAGAAGTGCCTTGAAGACCGCGTGCCCGGTCTGGACAAAGTGGTCTATCACGCCAGGCTGGGGTCGCAGGGGGAGCGCATGCGGCGGGTGCAAGCCCTGGCGCGCACGATCGCCGGGCAGATTCCGCCGTCCTTTCCCATCGACCTGGCCGAGCGCGCCGCGCTGCTGGCCAAGACCGATCTGCTGACCGACATGGTCGGCGAGTTTCCGGAACTGCAGGGCATCATGGGGCGTTACTACGCAGTGCATGACGGCGAGGCCCCCGAGGTGGCCGAAGCCATCGAAGACCACTACAAGCCGCGGTTCTCCGGCGACGAACTCCCGCGCGGCGACGTGGGTTTCGCGCTGGCGCTGGCCGACAAGACCGAAACCCTGGTTGGCCTGTTCGGCATTGGCGAGCGTCCCACCGGAGACAAAGACCCATTCGCGCTGCGCCGCCACGCGCTAGGCATCCTCCGCATGCTGATGGAGAGGGGCACCGGCATCGAACTGTCGCGTTTTTTGATCAATGCGGTGCCCGTCTTCGGCGGTGTGGCCGGGTTCTCCGACCCCAGCGCCGATGTGCAGACCTTCCTCTACGACCGTCTCGCCAACCTGTTGCGCGAAAAGAGCTACACCGCGCAGGAGGTCGATGCGGTGCTGGCGCTCAGGCCGCAAGTCCTCTCCGATGTGCCACGCCGTCTGGATGCGGTGCGCGCCTTCGCGGCCTTGCCAGAAGCCGCCGCACTCGCCGCGGCCAACAAGCGTGTAAGCAATATTCTCAAGAAATCGGAGGAATCGACCGACCACACTGCGCTGCAGACGGACAGGCTGGTCGAGCCGGCGGAGATGGCCTTGGCGCAGGCCCTGGAGGCGGTGATTCCGCAGACGCAGCGGTTCTACGCCGCCGGTGATTACACCGCCGCGCTATCCGCACTCGCCGCGCTGAAAGCGCCGGTGGATGACTTCTTCGACAAGGTGATGGTCAACGTCCATGATCCTGCGCTGCGCGCCAACCGCCTGGCGCTGCTTGCGGCCCTGCAGAGGGCGATGAATCAGGTGGCGGATCTCTCCCGTTTGGCCACCTGACCGACAATGTGGACATGAAACTGCTCATCCTCGACCGCGACGGCGTCATCAACCAAGACAGCGACGACTTCATCAAGTCGCCGGACGAGTGGATTCCCATTCCCGGCAGTCTGGAGGCCATCGCGCGGTTGAACCACGAAGGCTGGCATGTGGTAGTGGCGAGCAACCAGTCGGGCATCGGGCGCGGGCTGTTCGACATGACCACACTCAACGCCATTCATCGCAAGATGCACAAGGAACTGGCGGCGGCGGGGGGGCGGATCGACGCCATTTTCTTCTGCCCGCATGCGCCCGAAGACCATTGCTCCTGCCGCAAACCCAAGCCGGGGTTATTCCAGGACATTGCCCGCCGCTACGAAATGCCGACGCTGGACGGCGTGCACGCCGTGGGCGACAGCGTGCGCGACCTGCAGGCCGGGCAGCCGCTGGGCTGCGGCCTGCATCTGGTGCGCACCGGCAAGGGTGAGCGCATCGCCGACCTGGGGAATCTGCCCGAGGGCACGCGGGTGCATGACGACCTGGCCGATTTCTCCAACTGGCTGTTGCAGCAACCCAAGGCGCAGCCTGACAAGACGTGATCGACTCCGCCATGCGTTTTCTCCGCTCCCTGCTGTACATGGTCTGGCTGATCATCACCGTCGTGCCGTATGCGGTGATGGTGGTGATCCTGTCGATTTTTCTGCGCGGCACGCCGCTGTATCGCTTCACCATGGGCTGGGTACGCCTTTCGGTGTGGGGTGCGCGGCACATCTGCGGCATACGCAGCAACATCATGGGAATGGAGAACCTCCCGGATGGCCCCGTCGTTCTGCTGTCCAAGCACCAGTCCGCCTGGGAGACCCTGACGCTGCCGCTGATCATGCCGCATCCGCTGGCCTATGTGTTCAAGCGAGAACTACTCTTTGTGCCGTTTTTCGGCTGGGCGCTGGGGCGGCTGGACATGGTTCACATCGACCGCAGCAAGCGTACCGAAGCCTTCGGCCGAGTGGGAAGACAGGGCGGCAGAATTCTCAAGCAGGGCAACTGGATCATCATGTTCCCCGAAGGCACGCGCACCGCGCGCGGCGAGCAGGGTGTCTACAAGACCGGCGGCACGCGGCTGGCCATCGCCACCGGGGCGTGGGTGGTCCCCATTGCCGTCACGTCCGCACGTTGCTGGCCGCGGCAGGCGTTCATCAAGACGCCGGGTGTGGTCGACGTGTCCATCGGCAAACCCATCTCTCCGGAAGGCCGCCAGCCAGCAGAAATGATGGCCGAGGTCGAGCACTGGATCGAGGCCGAGATGCGCCGCCTCGACCCGCAGGCCTACGCGCATGCCAAGCCCTGAACGGCAGCGTCGGGCCGCAACGCAGGGCGCATCCCAGCTCGACCTGTTCGACTGGCCCGAGCCCGCGCCGGAAAGCGCCGCGCCCGGCAAACCCATCGCGCAACCTCACATCCCCCCAAGTAGCTCGCCGCGCGCCCGCGCGCGTGAAGCGCCACCCGCGCAGCACTACGACGATGGGGTGCACCGCTTCGACTGGACCCTGCACCGCGGCGCCCGCCGCACCCTGGCTCTGCGGGTGGACGATCGCGGGGTGAACCTGCTCGCTCCGCGTCTGGCCAGCAGCGCGTCCATCGCGCGGTTCCTGCAGCAGCACGCCGCCTGGGTGCTGCGCAAGCTGCGCCAGCGCGAGCAGCGGCTGCAGTCCTTGCAAGCTGCGCGCATCGATTGGGCGGATGGCGGCCGCATTCCCTACCTGGGCCGACACCTCACCCTGCGCTTGTGCGGTGCCACCCAGTTGGACTGGGACGAGAGCCGAGCCGAACTTCACCTGCCGCTGCCGCCCGACAGCGATGCTCAGCAGGTGCGCGACAGCGTGGCCGCCTGGCTGCAGCGGCAGGCGTTGGGGCTGTTTACCTCCCGTGTAGCGCACTTTGCCGCGCAACTCGGAGTGCGCGTGACCGCGGTCAAACTCAGCGCAGCAACCACGCGCTGGGGCAGTGCCAAGAGCGACGGCAGCATCCGCCTGCACTGGCGTCTGTTGCATTTCAGCCCGCAGCTTGTGGACTATGTGGTGGCGCATGAAGTCGCGCATCTGCGCGAAATGAACCACAGTTCCCGCTTCTGGGCCCATGTCGGCGCGCTGTATCCAGACTATCGCCAAGCCCGCCTTCACCTCAAACACGCTGCATTGCCGCCCTGGGTGTGAAATATGCCCGGCAATTTTCGGGCCGTGGTGTTACAAAACGACTCATCCGCCGCGTGAGCGGCTTTGCGCTTTTCCGCCTCAGAGGATGAATCCATGCGTTTTCTTCACACCATGCTGCGCGTCGGCGACATGCAGCGCTCCATCGACTTCTACACCCGCGTCATCGGCATGCAGGTGTTGCGTACCACTGACCGCCCGGAGCAGAAATACAGTCTGGCCTTCCTCGGTTTCGAACCCAACCCGGCCCAGGCCGAGCTCGAGCTGACCTACAACTATGGCGTGGATCATTACGACATGGGCAGCGCCTACGGCCACGTTGCCCTGGGCGTGGATGACGCGGCGGCCACCTGCGCGCGCATCAAGGCTGCTGGCGGCAAGGTCACCCGTGAAGCGGGGCCGGTGGCAGGGGGCAGCACAATCATCGCCTTCGTCCAAGACCCGGACGGCTACAAGATTGAGCTGATCCAGCACGGCACGCTGTAAACCGCCTCCGATGCGTCTGCCCAACTCGCCGTTCACGGGCCCGGCCGCCCCCATCACGCGAGAGTCGTTCTACCGGCTGGTCTATCCCGCTCGGGTGCTTGGCATGGCGCTGGCCGGTCTGGCCGTGGGCAGCGT
>JBAUTC010000083.1:0-4430 GCA_049582025.1 Thiomonas sp. | reverse complement strand
CTGAGCCTGAAGGCCATCGGCTTTGCCACGCTGGTCGGCCAGGCCTATGTGTTCAAGTTCCTGTGGTCGCCGGCGATGGATCGCTACGGCGTGCCCTTCTGGGGGCGCTGGCTGGGGCGGCGACGAGGCTGGCTGTTGCTGGCGCAGTTGCTGCTGGCCGGGGCGCTGGGGATGATGGCATTCATCGGCGTGCCGGGTCCGGATCAGGTCGCAGCCTGGCCGGGGCTGGTCCATGCGGCAGAGTCGTTCGGCGTGGACGCAACCAGCGCCCGGGCCGTGCCGCTGCTGCTGCTGGCCGTGGGCGTGGCATTCTTCTCCGCCTCGCAAGACATCGTGATCGACGCCTACCGCACCGACGTGCTTCCCGCCGAGGAACGCAGCGCGGGCGCGGCGGTACTGGTGCTGGGCTACCGCTTGGCGATGATCGTTTCAGGCGGCCTGGCCCTGTGGCTGGCCACCGACGTCACCGGCTGGCGCGGAGTCTATGCCCTCATGGCCGTGCTGATGCTGGTGTTGACCCTGGCGACTTTGTGGGCGCCGCGTCCGCCCGTACATGCGAGGCCGCCCCGTACCCTGCGTGAAGCGGTGGTCGAGCCTTTGCAGGAGTTTTTCAGCCGCAAGGGCGTGTGGATGTTGTTGCTGGCCATCGTGTTCTACAAGCTGGGCGACGCATTTGCCGGGGCGCTGTCCACGACCTTCCTGATCCGCGGCGTGGGCTTCAGCCCGGCGGACGTGGGGCTGATGAACAAGAGCATGGGGCTGGTGGCTACCATCGTCGGTGCGCTGCTGGGCGGTGCCTTGCAGGCACGTCTGGGGCTGTGGCGCGCGCTGTTGCTGTTCGGCGTGTTGCAGGGCGCCTCCAATCTGGCGTACTGGGTGCTGGCCGTCTCGCCCAAGAGCCTGGTGCTCATGGGCGCGGCCATCGGCGTCGAAAACTTCACCGGAGGCATGGGCACGGCGGCGTTTGTTGCGCTGTTGTCGGCGCTGTGCGATGTCCGCTTTTCCGCCACGCAGTTTGCGCTGCTGTCGGCGCTGTCGGCTGTGGGCCGGGTGTATGTCGGCCCGGCGACCGGATATCTGGTGAATGCGTTGGGTTGGCCGACGTTCTACCTGTTCACCGTGGTCGCTGCCGTGCCTGGGGTGGTGCTGATCTACTGGCTGCGTGACACCATCACCGCGCGCGATGTCACCGACCCGCAGGGATGAAGGGGTGTTCAGCCAGCGTTAAGCCCGCGCGGCTCGAATCGAGTTGATTTCTAAAGGAGGATGCATCATGTCTGAAACGGAACATGCGCTCGAACTGGGCAAGGAAGCCCGGCTGTTCATGCGCAACCATCAAAACGGTGTGCTCTCCACCTTGTCCAAGCGACTCGACGGTTTTCCGTTCGGCTCGGTCTCGCCCTATGTGCTCGACCATGACGGCAATCCGGTCATCCTGATTTCCACCCTGGCCGAGCACACCAAGAACATCGACGCCGACCCGCGGGTGAGCCTCATCGCCCATCCCTGCGCCGAAGACATGCAGGCTGCGGGCCGTGTCACCCTCATCGCCCGCGCCGAGCGCCTGCCCGACAAGACGGGCTTCGGCGCGCGCTACTTGCGCTATTTGCCGCAGGCCGAAGGCTACTTCGCCATGCACGATTTCCACTTCTACCGCCTGGTGGTGGAAGACGTGCGCTACATCGGCGGTTTCGGCAAGATCCACTGGATCCGTCCCGAGCGCTACGCCCCGCCGGCAGTGCCCGAGCTGGCTGCGGCGGAAGACGGCATCCTCGCGCACATGAACGCCGACCATGCGCACAATCTGCGCGAATATTGCCGCCATGTGCATGGCGTCCAGGCGCTCGATGCGGCCATGGTGGGCATTGACTGCGACGGCTTCGACCTGCGCGCCGACGGCCATGTGCTGCGCTTCAATTTTTCCGCGCCGGTGCGCAATGCCGAATCCGCCCGCGCCGCCCTGGTCGATCTTGCAAGACAGGCGCGCGCCACCGCGGCGGCCTGAGCAAGGGCGCCGTCTGCAGAAAAACACGCCCGGAATTACGATGAGCCTTCACTCAGCGCCGCGGCACCAAGACTGCGGCAACACTCCCTGGAGACCCTCAGATGAAGCTCTATTACAGCCCCGGTGCCTGCTCGCTGTCGCCGCATATCGTGTTGCATGAACTCGGCCTGCCACACGACTTGGTCCTGGTCGATCTCAAGACCAAGCAGACCGGCGACGGGCGCGACTTCCGCACCATCAACCCCAAGGGCTATGTGCCCACGCTGCAGCTCGACGACGGCACCATCCTGACCGAGGGCCCGGCCATCGTGCAGTACCTCGCCGATCGCAAACCCGAGCTGCATCTGGCCCCGGCCAATGGCACCGTATCACGCTATCAGTTGCAGGAATGGCTGAATTTCATTTCCACCGAGTTGCACAAACAATTCAGCCCGCTGTTCAATCCGGCCAGCAGCGCCGACTTGATCGCCGCGCAGAAGGCGCGTCTGGCGGATCGTTTTGCTCTTATCGCGCAAACGCTCGACAAGCAGGATTACCTGCTGCCTAGTGGCTTCAGCGTGGCCGATGCCTACCTCTATACCGTGATGACCTGGGCGGCATATGTGGGCGTGGATCTGTCGCCCTGGCCTGCGCTGGCGCGATACAAGGCGCGCATGGAAGCGCGTCCCGGCGTGGCCGCCACACTGGCCGTAGAGCGCGAGGTGAAGAAGGGCTGAGGCGTAACCCGCCGTTGGTCGTGCAGGACGATCAGAATCGGCCGAAGATCGCCCAGACCCCCGACAGCATGGTCGGCACGGCGAGCACGATGTTCACCGTGGACAGTGCGCGGATCTGGGCGGCCTGCGCGCAGGCCGCTCCCCACTCCCTGTGCAGCACAGCGGTGCGCATCCGGAGGAAGGGCACAAAAAAGATGTAGAGGGCCAGCAGCACCATTGCGCTGCCCAGCAGCACCATCGCCCATTGCGCAGTGCCGAGCGTGCCAAAGCCGCCGCGCAGGAACACCATGCCGTAGCCGGTGATCACCAATGCCGACCCCGCTCCCCAGATCGCGGCAAAGAAGTTGCGGAACAGCACATAAAGCAACAGCGCCCGGTGCTCCGCCTGCGCGATGCCCCGCCGCAGCACCGGAGCCAGAAAGCCGTCCATGAACACGATGCCGCCGATCCAGACGACCACGGCGAGGAGATGGATGAATTGTGCGAGGGAGTTCCAGTTCATGGCGTGCTGCGGCCCGGGAAGAGTGCGTGCATTGCAGCAGAACTTTGTGATGCGTGGATTGATATGACGCACAGCAAAAGACCGGGCGTGCTCTCGGTCTGAAGCGCAAGGCATCGCCGCCTCGGTGTTCGGTCACAATACGCGCATGTCCATCGTTCCGGCCCCCGTCATGTCCTGGCCCACACTGCTGGGGCTGATTGTGTCGGCCGTGCTGTGCTGGCTGTTGCAATACGGCAGCGTCCAGCACGCCGCCGGGCAGGTCGCGCCCTTGTTTCAGGCGGCCATCGCGGCGGCATGGGCCATGTTGCTGCTGTGGCTGTGGACGCGCTGGCGGGGCATCGCCTTATTTGCGCAAGGCGCATCGCTGTTGTCCGCGCTCTGGGGCGGCGGGCTGTTCACGCTGCAATGGGCCTGTCTCTATCTCGCCGTGGACCGGCAACCGCTGTGGCTGGTGGCGATCAATTTTCTGCTGTCGGCGGCGCTGTTCCTGCTCATTCCGCTGGCCCGCACCCGGTGGCGTGGCGTCGCGGCACTCTTTCTACTGATGGGAGGGGGCGGCGTATTGGTCCTGGGCGTCTGTGCCAGGCATGCGGGACAGGGAGCCGCCTGGCTCCTGGCGCTGACCGCGGCGCTGACCTTTGCGCTCGGTCTGCACCAGACGCGCCGCGCACAGATGCAGGCACAAGACCTCATGCGCTGGCGCTTTTATCAGCTCTGCGTCGCGGCACTGCTGTTGCCATTGGCGGCGGTGGCGTTCAGCCCGAGCTGGAACTTCCTACCGGGACGGGGGGAGATGGGGGCGATCCTGCTGCAGGCGGTCTGCGGCGGGTTGGCGTTTCCGTTTCTGCTGGCTGCCGCCTTACCAGAGCCCGGGTATGAAGCGGCGGGTGATGCGCATATATCCAACATAGTCCCTCCAGACGCCTGAGAGCAGCCGTTCTTCCATCGCAGCCTTGAAATTCAGCACCACGCAGAGTGCGACCCATAGCGCCCACTGCACCGGGTGGTGCGCCGCGACGGCCACGCCGGCCATGAACAGCAGCAGCGCGACATACATGGGATGCCGCACCCAGCGGTAGGGGCCGGTGGTTACCAGGTGCGCGCCCTGACGCGGCTCGGGGACGATGTTGAAGTTGCCCGGACGGTTGTGCCAGAACACCCATAGCACCAACACCGATCCGGCAGCCAGCAGTGCAGACGACACCCA
>JBAUTC010000082.1:0-2691 GCA_049582025.1 Thiomonas sp. | reverse complement strand
ATCCAGTTGGCCGCGAGTTTGGGCGCTGCGCCTGCTGCCACGCAGGCCTCGAAGTAGGCAGCGTGGGCGCGGGTCTGGGTCATCTGTGCGGCGGCGTCGGCGCTCAGGCCGTGGGCCTGCTTGAGGCGCGCGGCCATTTGCGCGGGCAGCTCGGGCAGGGTGGCGCGCACCTGCTCAATCCACTCCGGCGAGATGACCAGCGGCGGCAGGTCGGGGTCGGGGAAGTAGCGGTAGTCGTGCGCGTCTTCCTTGGTGCGCATGGTCCGGGTCTCGCCCTTGTCGGGGTCGAACAGGCGGGTTTCCTGCACGACCTTGCCGCCGTCTTCGATCAGTTCGATCTGGCGGCGCACCTCGAACTCAATGGCCTTTTCGAGGAAGCGGAAGCTGTTGAGGTTCTTGATCTCGCAGCGCGTGCCCAGCGGATCGCCCGGGCGGCGCACCGAGACGTTGGCATCGCAGCGGAACGAGCCTTCCTGCAGGTTGCCGTCGCAGATGCCCAGCCACACCACCAGGGTGTGCAGGGCACGGGCGTATTCGGCGGCTTCGCGGGCGCTGCGCATGTCGGGCTCGGTGACCACTTCCAGCAGCGGCGTGCCCGCGCGGTTGAGGTCGATGCCGCTGGCGGGGTTGCCCGCGCGGTCGAACAGACCGGCTTCGTGCAGCGACTTGCCCGCGTCTTCTTCCAGGTGGGCGCGGGTGAGCTGCAGGCGGTGCGGCTTGCCGTCCACCAGGAACTCGACCACGCCGCCCTGTACCACCGGTATTTCATACTGGCTGATCTGGTAGCCCTTGGGCAGATCGGGGTAGAAATAGTTTTTTCGGGCGAACACGGAGTGCGGCGCGATGGTCGAGTTCAGGGCCAAGCCGAGGCGGATGGCTTTGTCCACCGCGGCGCGATTGGCCACCGGCAGCACGCCGGGCAGCGCCAGATCGACCGCGCAGGCCTGGGTGTTGGGCGCGGCGCCGAAGGCGGTGGACGCGGCCGAGAACATCTTGGACTCCGTGGAGAGCTGAACGTGGGTTTCCAGCCCGATGACCACTTCCCATTGCATGATGCGATTCCTTACGACGAACGGCGAAACGCCGAGAGCAGCAGCGCGGCACCGATGAACAGGGTGCCAAAACTGCGCTGCAGCCAGAGTTGATGTTGCGGTGAGCGCAGGGCGCGCAGCACCCGTGCCGCCAGCAGGGTGTAGGCGTTCATCACCACGATGTCGGTGATGAACAGCGACAGCCCGCACAGCAGGTACTGCGGCAGCTGCGGCGCCGCCGGGTTGATGAACTGCGGCAGCACCGCGAGCATGAACACGAGCCCCTTGGGGTTGCTGGCGTTGATCAGAAAGCCGCGCAGCACGAGCTGTTTGCGTGTGGGCGTTTCAGTGATTCTGGTGTTGCCGTCCGCATCGGCCAGGCCATGTGCCGGAGCGCGCCATTGCTGGATGCCCAGCCACAGCAGATAGGCCACGCCGAACCACTTGATGACGGCAAAGGCGGTTTCGCTCGTCGCCAGCAGCGCGCCCAGCCCGGCGGCGACCACCACCAGAATGGCGCCGATGCCCAGTTGCAGGCCGAGGATGTTCCACACCCCCAGGCGCCACCCAAAGCGCAGCCCCGTGGTCATGCACGAAATCGCTCCCGAGCCGGGGGAAAGGCTGATGAGCCAGCTCGCGGCGAAGAAGGTCAGCCAGGTATGCCAGTCCATATGCGGGCCTCAGACCGGACTGCGGCGGTGCCAGTCCGTCACCTGCTGGAACTGGTGTGCGACCCGCAGCAGGCGGTCCTCGGCGAAATGCGGGCCGATGAGTTGCAGGCCGACGGGGCGGCGGGCGTTGGCCCCCGCGCCGAAGCCCGCGGGCACGCTCATGCCGGGCAGCCCGGCGAGGCTGGCGGACAGGGTATAGATGTCGGCCAGATAGTTGGCCAGCGGATCGGCCTTGTCGCCCAGATTCCACGCCACCGTGGGGGACACGGGGCCGGCGATGACGTCGCACTGGGTGAAGGCGGCGCGGAAGTCGTCGGCGATGAGGCGGCGGATTTTCTGCGCCTGCAGGTAGTAGGCGTCGTAATAGCCATGCGACAGCACGTACGCGCCGATCATGATGCGGCGCTTGACCTCGGGGCCGAAGCCTTCGGCGCGGCTCCTGGCGTACATCTCGGCAAGGTCTTTGTATTGCGCGGCGCGATGGCCGAAGCGCACGCCGTCAAAGCGCGACAGATTGCTCGACGCTTCCGCCGGGGCGATGATGTAGTAGGCGGGAATCGACAGCTCGGTCAGCGGCAGCGACACGTCCACCAGGGTGGCGCCGAGGCGCTCCAGCTCCTTGAGCGCGGCGCGGACCGCGGCTTCGACGTCCTCCGCCAGGCCGGCACCGAAGTACTCGCGCGGCAGGCCGATGCGCAAGCCCTTGAGGGGCTGCGCCGCATCCGCTCCCGGCAGGGGCTGGTCGAGCGCGGCGGTGTAGTCTGGTACAGCACGTTCGACGCTGGTGGCATCGCGCGCATCGAAGCCGGTCATGGCGCCGAGCAGGGCGGCGCAGTCCCAGGCGGTCTGTGCCAGCGGCCCGGCCTGGTCGAGGCTGGAGGCGAAGGCGATCATGCCGTAGCGCGAGCACAGACCGTAGGTCGGCTTGATGCCGGTGACGCCGCACATCGCCGCGGGTTGGCGGATCGAGCCGCCGGTGTCGGTGCCGG
>JBAUTC010000081.1:0-3438 GCA_049582025.1 Thiomonas sp. | reverse complement strand
GGCTTCGTGCTGCTGCCGCAAGGCATGCGTGCGGAACGTGGCACGATTCTGGCGGTTGATGCCCAGCAGGCCCTTGCCACCCCGTTGCCGTTTACCGGCTATTTTGGTCGGTACTTGGCGACGTTGGAAGCCTCGCCTGCGGACTATTTTGAAAGCGGAAACTGGAGCCACCTCTTTCGTTGCAATCCTGGCGCGGCGACTGGTCGCATGCGGGTAGAAGTCAGCTCCACCGTGCATAACTGGGAATGGGCGTTCGCTGCAGCTGAGGCGGAGCGCAACAGCCACATCACCGACGACGAACTCCGCGCAGGTCGCATTGCTCTGGCCAAGTGCTCCCCAGGGATGGATTCCTGGGCACCCTACAAGGTGCGACTGCCGGTTGGGTTGCAGGTTGAGCGGGGCGACTTTATCGAGGCAGTCGCAGGCGCAATGGACGGCGGTGCGGCCACAGGCGACATTGCCGTGGCGTTGCGTCGGGTGGCACGACCGCCGCCGGGCGCGTTCATCGGCGTGCAGGGGGACAAAGTCGTGAGTTGCCAGGCCCCAGCCGTTGCACTGCCAGGGCCGCGATAGGGGAGAAAAATGCCAGACTCCGGGCCTGCATCGGCCGTCGCTGCGTGCATGGGAACAGGCATGGATCGCACGTCAGATTGCATCCCGTGTTTCTGTTGATGTCTGCCAATCGCTTGCAATTATGAAGAAGAACATCAGTATTGATCAGCTTCGCATCGGGATGTACATCCACAAGATCGACGGTTCTTGGTTGAATCACTCGTTCTGGCGCAAGTCGTTTGCGCTCACTCAGCAGAAAGAGATCGAGACCCTGCGCGATGGTGGCATTGCACAAGTTTGGATCGATACGGAGAAGGGCCTGGATGTTGAGGCAGCCCCAGCTGGTCCCGCAGGCGGGGAGGCGGAACCAGAACCGCAGCCGGCACCGAGAATTTCGAGCGAGCGGTTGTCGCTCGACGAAGAGATGACTAGCGCGGCCAGAATCTGCGCAGCATCCAAGCCTTTCGTGCGTTCGCTGTTCAACGAGGCGCGCTTCGGCCGGACTCTCGATCTCCAGGGCGTTGACGACCTGGTCGATGAAATATCGGGTTCTCTGCAACGCAACCCCTGGGCGTTGATCAGCGCCGCGCGCCTGAAGACGGCGGACGAATACACCTACATGCATTCGGTCTCGGTGTGCGCGCTGATGATTGCGCTTGCGCGGCAGCTCGGGCTGGATGCGCTTGAGACCCGGGAAGCCGGCGTAGCGGGCATGTTGCACGACATCGGTAAGGCAAGAATGCCTCAGGAGATCCTCAACAAGCCGGGCAAACTCACCGACGACGAATTTGCCGTGATGCGAACCCATCCACAAGTGGGTCACGACATGCTGGTGGAGATGGGGGGCGTAGGGGCGATCCCACTGGAGGTCTGCCTGCACCATCACGAAAAGGTGGATGGCAGCGGCTATCCGCATCGGCTGCAGGAGGGAGGCCTGTCTCTATATGCCCGAATGGGGGCCGTGTGCGATGTCTATGACGCCATCACGTCTGACCGGCCGTACAAAGGCGGCTGGAATCCTGCAGAGTCATTGAAAATGATGGCGGCCTGGGACGGCCATTTCGACAAGAGAGTGTTTCAGGCGTTCGTCAAGGGCGTGGGCATTTATCCCATCGGCAGCCTGGTGCGATTGGAGTCCGGCCTCGCCGGAGTCGTGCTCGATCAGGGCAGCGCTTCGCTCTTGAAGCCCAGGGTCAAGGTGTTTTATTCCTTGAAATCGCGTGCTTATGTTTTGCCAAAGGTTGTTGACCTTGCACGTAGCAGCGACAGCATCGCAGGCCCTGAAAATCCCCGGACCTGTGGCATTGACAGGATCCAGGAATTTCTCATCTGAGCACCTTGCGCCGGAACGCGGGCTCGCCGAGCGTCATGGCCTCCGGCTTCCGCCGATCCGGGAGGAAGCGCCGACCGCCTAAGACACTCGTGGCGGGATTTCGATTTTCACTTCCAGTACTTCAAGTGTGTCCTGGCGCTCCAGTTTTACCTGGATGTCGTCGCTGCTGATCTTGACGTACTTGGAGATCACGTCCACAAGTTCACGTTGCAGTGCGGGCAGCCAGTCGGCGGGCGCGCCCGCACCGCCGCGTTCATGCGCGAGGATGATTTGCAGCCGCTCTTTGGCGACGGTGGCGGTCTTCTTTTTTTCGCCCAGCAGAAAAGAGAGAAATGACATGGTGCGCCCCCTCAACCGCCGAACAGGCGTTTGAACAGGCCGGGCTTCTGGTAGTCGGTGAAGCGCATGGGCTTGTCTTCGCCAAGGAAGCGGGAGACCACGTCCTGATAGGCCTCGGCGACGTCGCTGCCGGCCAGGTGAATGGCGGGTGTGCCTTGGTTGGAGGCCTGCAGCACCGACTCGCTCTCGGGAATGACGCCGATGAGCTGGATACGCAGGATGTCCTGGATGTCGGTGAGAGACAGCATTTCGCCGTCGCTCACGCGCTTGGGGTTGTAGCGGGTGATGAGTAGATGCTCGCGGATGGGTTCGCCGCCTTCGATGGCGCGCTTGGTCTTGCTCGACAGCATGCCCAGGATGCGGTCGGAGTCGCGCACCGACGAGACTTCGGGGTTGGTGACGATCAGCGCCTCTTCGGCGAAGTGCATGGCCATCAGCGCGCCGCTCTCGATGCCTGCGGGCGAGTCGCAGATGATGTAGGTGAATCCCATCTCGTCCAGCTCTTGCAGCACCTTTTCCACGCCTTCCTTGGTGAGGGCGTCCTTGTCGCGGGTTTGCGATGCGGGCAGGATGAACAGGTTGTCGCACTGCTTGTCCTTGATTAGCGCCTGGGTGAGCTTGGCCTCGCCCTGGATGACGTTGATGAGGTCGTAGACCACTCGGCGTTCACAGCCCATGATGAGGTCGAGGTTGCGCAGGCCGACATCGAAGTCGATGACGGCGGTCTTGTGGCCGCGCAGTGCCAGGCCGGAGGCAAAGCTGGCGCTGGTCGTGGTCTTGCCCACGCCGCCTTTGCCGGAAGTCACCACAATGATTTTCGCCATGAGTTCTGTCCTTCGTGAATTACTTGAGTGCCAATGGTTCGATCAGCAATTGTTCGCCCTGCAACCGCACGCTGGCGGGCAGGCCGCGGACGCCGGATGGCAGGTCTTGCTCGGCGGTCCGGTAGATGCCGGCAATGGCCACCAGTTCGGGCTCGAAACTGGTGCAGAAAATGCGGGCGGCCGCATTGCCGCGGGCGCCGGCCAGCGCGCGGCCGCGCAGCGCGCCATAAATGTGCACATGTCCTTCGGCCATGACCTCTGCGCCGTGGCTCACCACACCTTGCACGATCAGGTCGCCGGGGGAATACACCCGCTGGCCCGAGCGCAGGGGACGGTCGATCAGCAGGGTGTGCTGCGCGGCGGCGGAGGCTGGTGTGGCTGGGGCGGACT
>JBAUTC010000080.1:0-5913 GCA_049582025.1 Thiomonas sp. | reverse complement strand
GCTCCACCTGCCACGGCAGCGGCGCCAAGCCCGGCACCAAACCCATCACCTGTACCACCTGCCACGGCAGCGGCCAGGTCGCGCAGCGCATGGGGCCGTTCGCCATGCAACAGACCTGCCCGACCTGCCACGGCACGGGCAAACTCATCCCGGAACCGTGCACTGCCTGCCACGGACGTGGCCGTATCCAGAAGCAGAAAACCTTGGAAGTACAGATTCCAGCGGGCATCGACTCGGGCATGCGCATCCGCTCCACCGGCAACGGCGAGCCGGGCGTGAACGGCGGCCCCTCCGGCGACCTGTATGTGGAAATCCACATCAAGCAGCACTCCGTATTCGAACGCGATGGCGAGGATCTGCATTGCCATGTGCCGGTGAGCATGGCGACCGCGGCGCTGGGCGGTTCCATCGACGTCCCCACCCTGGGCGGCAAGGCCGAGATCGATCTGCCCGAAGGCACGCAGACCGGCAAGACCTTCCGCCTGCGTGGCAAGGGCATCAAGGGCCTGCGCTCCAGCTATCCCGGCGATCTGTACTGCCACATCACGGTGGAGACGCCAGTCAAGCTCAACGAGGAGCAAAAGCGCCTGCTGCGCGAACTCGATGAGTCGCTGAAAATGGGCGGCGACCGGCATTCTCCGCAGGCCAAATCCTGGTTCGACAAGGCCAAGGAATTCTTCAAGCCGCTGTGAGCAAACGGGCATTGGGCACGGACGTGACAAGGGGTGCGAAAATAGCGCCCTTTGTCACCACACACGCATCATGGAAGCCGAACGCCTCAACGCCATCTCCAACAGAATCTCCGACCTCCAACAGCGCGTTCAAGCGCTAAGGGGGTATCTTTGACTTCGATGCCAAGTCGGCGCGACTGATGGAAGTCGCGGGGGCGCTGGAAGACCCGCAGGTCTGGAACGACCCCAAGCGCGCGCAAGAACTGGGCCGCGAACGCAAGTCGCTCGAAACCGTGGTCCTCGGTCTGGAACAGCTCACCACCGCGCTGGCAGATCACAGCGAACTCTTCGACATGTCGCGCGAAGAGGGCGATGACGCCACCTGCGAGTCCATCGAAGCCGACGTGGAGCAGTCCGCCGCCGAGGTCGAGGCACTGGAGTTCCGCCGCATGTTCTCCAACCCGCTCGACCCGAGCAACTGCTTCATCGACATCCAGGCCGGCGCGGGCGGCACCGAAGCCTGCGACTGGGCCAGCATGCTGCTGCGCCAGTACCTGCGCTACTCCGAACGCAAGGGCTTCAAGATCGAGGTCATGGAAGAGACCGAAGGCGATGTCGCCGGTATCCGCAGCGCCACCATCAAGGTCGAAGGTGAATACGCCTACGGCCAGCTTCGCACCGAAACCGGCGTGCACCGCCTGGTGCGCAAAAGTCCGTTCGACTCGTCCGGCGGCCGCCATACCAGCTTCGCCAGCGTGTTCGTCTATCCGGAGGTCGACGACTCGATCGAGATCGACATCAACCCCGCCGACGTGCGCACCGATACCTTCCGCGCCAGTGGCGCCGGCGGTCAGCACATCAACAAGACCGACTCCGCGGTGCGGCTCACGCACGCCCCGACCGGCATCGTGGTGCAGTGCCAGAACGACCGCAGCCAGCACCGCAACCGTGACGAAGCCTGGGCCATGCTGCGCTCGCGCCTGTTCGAGCATGAGATGCGCAAGCGCATGGCCGAGCAGCAGAAACTCGAATCGACCAAGAGCGATGTCGGCTGGGGCCACCAGATCCGCAGCTACGTGCTCGACCAGAGCCGCATCAAGGATCTGCGCACCAACGTCGAGATCTCCAATACCCAGAAGGTGCTTGACGGCGATCTGGATGAATTCATCACCGCCAGCCTGAAATCCGGGCTGTGATCCCCACAGCCTGCTGAACTCCGCCCACGCCATGACAGCCAAACCCGACACCCCAGCCCGCATCACCCGACTGGCTGAATACGCCGCGCCGACCTACGCAATCGACAGTGTGCACCTTCGCTTCGATCTCGACCCCGCCAAGACCCGCGTCCACAGCCGCATGACCGTGCGCCGCGAGGATGGCGCCGCCGACACCGCACCGCTCGTGCTCGACGGTGAAGACATCACCCTGCTGACGCTCAAGATCAATGGCGAGTTCGTTGCCTTCCGTCAGGATGGCAACACCCTGGTGCTCGACAAACTGCCCGCCGCGTTCACTCTGGAGATCGAAACGATCAACGCCCCGCAGGCCAATACGCAACTGGCCGGGCTCTATCTGTCGGGTGGTGCGTTCTTCACCCAGTGCGAGGCCGAGGGCTTCCGCCGCATCACCTACTGGCCGGACCGCCCGGACGTGATGAGCCGCTTCCACGTCACCCTGCGCGCCGACAAGGCCCAATACCCCGTGCTGCTGTCCAACGGCAATCTGGTTTCACAGACCGATCTGGAAGACGGTCGCCACGAAGCAGTGTGGGATGATCCCTTCCCCAAGCCCTGCTACCTGTTCGCACTGGTCGGCGGCAATCTGGTTTGCCGCGAACAGACCGTGCGCGCCGCTTCGGGCAAGACGCATCTGCTGCAGGTCTATGTACGCGCGGGCGATCTCGACAAGACCGAGCACGCGATGGAGTCGCTCATCAATTCGATCGCCTGGGACGAACAGCGCTTCGGCCTCAGCCTGGATCTCGACCGCTTCATGATCGTCGCGGTGAGCGACTTCAATATGGGCGCGATGGAGAACAAGGGTCTCAACATCTTCAACACCAAGTACGTGCTGGCAAACCCCTCCACCGCCACGGACGCCGACTATGACGGCATCGAGAGCGTGGTCGGCCACGAATACTTCCACAACTGGACGGGCGACCGCATCACCTGCCGCGACTGGTTCCAGCTCAGCCTCAAAGAAGGCCTCACCGTGTTCCGCGACCAGGAATTCAGCCAGGATCTGGCAGCGGCCGCTGGTGGCGAATCCGCGCGCGCGGTCAAGCGCATCGACGACGTGCGCGTGCTGCGCACCGCGCAGTTCTCCGAAGACGCCGGCCCCATGGCGCACCCGGTGCGTCCCGAGCAGTACCAGGCCATCGACAACTTCTACACCGCCACCGTCTACGAAAAGGGCGCGGAAGTGGTGCGCATGATGCAAACCCTGGTCGGGCGCGACGGCTTCCGCAAGGGCATGGATCTGTACTTCCAGCGTCATGACGGCCACGCCGTTACCTGCGACGACTTCGCCCAGGCCATGGCCGACGCCAACCCCGCCTCACCGCTGACCGCTCACCTGCCCGCATTCAAACGCTGGTACAGCCAGGCCGGCACCCCGCGCCTGCACGCCACGGGCACGCTCGACAGCGCCGCGCGCACCTACACGCTCGTGCTGCGCCAAACCCTTCCCGACACTCCGGGCCAGACCGGCAAGCTGCCACAGGTCATTCCCGTCGCCATGGGCCTGCTCGACGCGCGAGGCGCAGCACTGCCGCTGTGGTTGCAGGGTCAGGACAGAGGGCAGTCCACCGTGCTGGTGCTCACCGAGGCCGCGCAGAGCTTCGTCTTCGAGAACGTCGCGTCAGACGTCGTCACGCCCTCGCTGCTGCGCGGCTTCTCCGCCCCGGTGATTCTCGACTACGCCTACACGGACGCCGAGTTGCTGCATTTGCTGGCGTTCGACGCCGATCCGTTCAACCGCTGGGAGGCGGCGCAGCGGCTGGCGCTGTCTCGTCTCCTGCCCGCGATTCACGGTGACGAATTGACCCTCGACACCGCCTATGCGGACGCGCTGCGCGCCGTGCTGCGTGACCCGCACCTCGCCCCCGCGTTCAAAGACCTGCTGCTCACCCCGCCGGGCGAGGCCTATATTGCGGAGCAGCTCGATGAGGTGGATCCGCCCCGAATCCACCACGCCCGCCAGGCCTTGCGCGCCGCGCTCGCAAGGCAACTCGCACAAGACTGGCAAGCCACATGGGATGCGCTCGCCCCCGTCGGCGGCTACAGCCCGGACTTCGCCAGCGCCGGTCGCCGCGCACTGCGCAATCTGGCACAGGCGCATTTGTGCGAACTGGGCCAGGCCACATGGCTGGGCCGCGTCTATCAGCGCGTCAAAGAGGCCGACAACATGACCGACCGCTTCGCCGCACTGTCCGCGCTGGTGCATGTGGGTGCCGATCTCGCCAAGCCCGCGCTTGCGCGGTTCGCCGCGCAATTCGCCCACGAGGCCTTGGTGATGGACAAGTGGTTCGCGCTCCAGGCCAGTGCGCCCGACCGCGATGGTCAGCAGCTCGACCGCGTGCGCGCGCTGATGCAGCATCCCGCCTTCTCCATCCACAACCCCAACCGCGCGCGCAGCGTGCTGTTCGCCTACTGTCAGGCCAACCCCGGCGCCTTCCACCGCACCGATGGCGCCGGCTATGCCTTCTGGGCCGAGCAGGTGCAGGCACTCGACACCATCAACCCGCAGGTTGCCGCGCGTCTGGCGCGTGCGCTTGACCGCTGGCGCAAACTGAGCCCCGCCTACCGCGAGCCCGCACAGCAAGCACTGCGCACAGTCGCAGAAAGCGCCACCCTGTCCGCAGACACCCGAGAAATCATCGAACGAGCACTGGCCGATTGAGCGCTCTGCTCCAACACACAGCGAGACCCCATCCATGAACCAATCCGTCAACCTGACCCGCTACCTGATCGAACAGGAGCGAGAGCACGGCGTCATCACCCCGCATCTGCGCTTGCTCGTCGAAGTGGTCGCGCGCGCCTGCAAACGCATCAGCATGGCAGTGAACAAAGGTGCCCTGGGTGATGTACTCGGCTCCGCGGGCACCGGCAACGTGCAGGGTGAAGTGCAGAAAAGACTCGACGTCATCGCAAACGACGTGCTCATCCACGCCAACGAATGGGGCGGGCATCTGGCCGCCATGGCCTCGGAAGAAATGGACACCGTCTTTCCCGTTTCCGAAGACTACCCGCGCGGCGAATACCTGCTGCTGTTCGACCCGCTCGATGGCTCGTCCAACATCGACGTGGACGTCACCATCGGCACCATCTTTTCGGTGCTGCAGATTCCCAAGGACGCGACCGAAGTCACCGAGCAGCACTTCCTGCAGGCGGGCACCGAGCAGGTCGCCGCCGGCTATTGCGTCTATGGTCCGCAGACCCAGCTCGTGCTCACCGTGGGACATGGCGTGGCCGTGTTCACACTCGACCGCGAACAGGGCAGCTTCGTCCTCACCGAGCGCGATCTCCAGATTCCGGCGAGCACCAGCGAGTTCTCCATCAATATGTCAAACCTGCGCCACTGGGCCCCGCCCGTGCAGCGCTACATCGACGAATGTCTCAAGGGCGAACTTGGCCCGCGCGGACGCGACTTCAATATGCGCTGGGTCGGCAGCATGGTGGCCGACGTGCACCGCATCCTCATGCGCGGCGGCGTGTTCCTCTACCCCTGGGACAAGCGCGAGCCGAACAAACCCGGCAAGCTGCGCCTGCTCTACGAAGCCAACCCGATGAGTTTCCTCGTGGAGCAAGCAGGCGGTGCAGCCACCACCGGTACGCAGCGCATTCTCGACGTCGCCCCGTCCTCACTGCACGAGCGCTGCAGCGTGATGCTCGGCTCACGCGAAGAAGTGGAAGTGCTGCAGTCCTACCATCAGCAAGCCAACTGACCAACACGCACCTGCCCTGTTATAGAATGACTGGTTTCGCCGGTGTAGCTCAGTTGGTAGAGCAGCGCATTCGTAATGCGAAGGTCGAGGGTTCGACTCCTTTCACCGGCACCAATAAAAACAAGCAGTTAGGCCAACTCTTCAGGGTTGGCCTTTTTGCTTTCTGGGCTGTAGGCGCCGATGCCAATTTGAGCCACATGCCGATCCGCGACTGAGCCATGGCAAACGAACTGAGCGCGCCGTCAGGCTCGAATTTCGGCGCTTTCCAACCGGATCACCGCAAACCCAGCGCATGGT
>JBAUTC010000079.1:0-1506 GCA_049582025.1 Thiomonas sp. | reverse complement strand
GCAATTCACTGCGCTGCACATCGACCAGAGCGCGAGCAGCCGACAAGGGGGGGGCAACATGGAAGGCAAGGAGGAGCGCTTCGGAATCGCTTCGACCGCGATCTTCACCGCAGCAACCACGGGCACGTCGTCCGGTGCCGTTGATTCGATGCTCGACTCCAACACCCCGCTGGGCGGCATGGTGCCGATGATCCTGATGCAGCTTGGCGAGGTCGCGCCGGGCGGCGTCGGCACAGGGCTATACGGCATGCTGCTCGTTGCGCTTATGGCCGTGTTCGTCGGCGGACTGATGATTGGCCGCACGCCGGAATACGTTGGCAAGAAGATCGAATCCTTCGAGATGAAGATGGTCTCGCTGGGCTTGCTGATCTCGCCGCTGCTGGTGCTGTTCGGCACCGCGATCGCCGCGGTCAGCAGCGCGGGGCTTGCCAGTCTGAACAATCCCGGAGCGCATGGTTTCTCCGAAATGCTCTACGCATTCACCTCGGCCTCGAACAACAACGGCAGCGCTTTCGCGGGGCTGAACGCCAACACGCCGTTCTACAACCTGGCCCTCGCAATCGCGATGTGGTTCGGCCGCTTTGTGACCATCATTGCGGCGCTGGCCATCGCCGGATCAATGGCTGCGAAAAAGCGTCTGGCCGAATCCCCCGGCACCATGCCGACCCACGGTCCGCTGTTCGTCGGTTTGCTGATCGGGACCGTGGTCCTGGTGGCGTCGCTGACCTTCCTGCCCGCGCTGGCGCTGGGTCCGATCGCCGAGCACTTGGCCCTCTGGGGAGCCCATTGAGATGACCCGACAAACCCTTTCGCTGCTTGATCCCACGCTGCTCGGCCCGGCATTGGGCGAGAGTTTCCGCAAGCTCGACCCGCGTGTGCAATTCCGCAACCCGGTGATGTTCGTGGTCTATGTCGGCAGCTTGCTGACGACCGGCCTGTGGCTGCAGGCCCTGGGCGGCCACGGTGAAGCACAGGCCGGATTCATCGGTGCGATCACCCTCTGGTTGTGGTTCACCGTCCTGTTTGCCAACTTTGCCGAGGCGCTCGCCGAGGGGCGTAGCAAGGCGCAGGCCGCCAGCCTGCGCAGCACCAAGGGCAGCATCCTCGCCAAGAAACTGCGCGAGCCGAAATATGGCGCGCCATGGACTCTGGTCGACGGGGATGCGCTGCGCCGCGGCGACATCGTCGTCGTTCAGGCCCATGAGGTGATTCCTTGCGACGGCGAGGTCATCGAGGGGGCCGCCACCGTCGATGAAAGCGCAATTACTGGTGAGTCGGCGCCGGTCATTCGTGAGTCCGGCGGAGACTTCTCGTCGGTCACCGGGGGTACCACGGTGCTGTCTGACTGGATCATTGTGCGCTGCACCGCCGATCCTGGCGATTCGTTCCTCGACCGCATGATCGCGCTTGTCGAGGGGGCGAAACGGCGCAAGACACCGAACGAGATTGCGTTGACCATCTTGCTGATCGCCCTGACTCTGATCCTGCTGATGGCCACAGTCACCC
>JBAUTC010000078.1:0-5406 GCA_049582025.1 Thiomonas sp. | reverse complement strand
CCGACAAGCTCGGGCAGATTTCGCTGGCGGTCACCACGCTGTTCTGGGGGGCGGGGGCCACGCTGCAATTCATCGTCCTCAAGTGGGCCGAACATGCGCTGGGCTTGGATCTCACCATGGCGTCGGTCATGCAGGCCGCCGTCGCGCTGGGGGTGGCGGTAGGGGCCATCAGCGCCGCCGTGCGCGTGCCGCTGAAAAAGAGCCTGAGCGTGCTTCCGCTGGGCGTGGGCATGGGGCTGACCACCGTCGCGCTGGCGTTTTTCAACCGCGACCTGCTGCCTGACGTGCATGTGCACCTGTGGCTGGTTCAGTTGCCGCTCTACATGTTGATCGCCTATGGGTTCATGGTGTTCATCGGCGCGCTGGCCGGGTATTTTGTGGTGCCGATGAACGCCCTGTTGCAGCACCGTGGCTATGTGCTGCTGTCGGCCGGCCATTCCATCGCGGTGCAGAATTTCAACGAGAACGTCAGCGTGCTGGTCATGCTGCTGTTCTACGCCCTGCTCATCCTCCTCAATCTGCCCGTGCCGTGGGTGATTGCGCTGTTCGGTGCGTTCGTCACCGCGTCGATGTTCCTGGTCATCCTCTGGTATCGCCACAACCAGCGCGAGCGCGACTGGACCCAGCTCATCGGCGAACCGCGGCACGACGAGGCGCATTCCTGAGCCATCGGCCGCTCTGAGCATGGACGCGCTGCGACTCGGACCGATCGTCCTGCCCTGGGCGCCGCTCTTGCTGGTGTTGGGCTATGTCGTAGCAGTGTGGATCGCGGGTTCCGAGCACAAAGCCAGACGCGGCAACGCCGAACCCGCGTTGCTGCCGCTGCTGGTGCTCGCACTCATTGTGGCGCGGGCGGTGTTCGTGCTGCGGCACAGTGCGGACTACACCAGTGCGCTGGCGATGATTGACGTCCGCGATCGCGGCTTCGACACGTTGGCTGGCTGGGTTGCCGCAGCGGCGGGCGTGGCATTCTGGGCGTGGTGGCAGCCAGCCCTGCGTCGCAGCCTGCCCCTGAGCGCTGCTGCCGGAGCGGCCATCGTGCTGGCCGGAATGGGGCTGCTGACACTCTTGCAGCCGCCGCGCCCGCCGCTGCCCGTCCTCACCCTGCAATCGCTTGACGGGCCTCCGCTGGCATTGACCAGCCTGCGCGGGCAGCCGCTGGTGCTCAACCTCTGGGCCACCTGGTGCCCGCCGTGCCGACGCGAGCTGCCCATGCTGATCCAGGCCGCACGGCAGGAACAGGGCGCGCACATCGTGCTGGTCAATGAAGGCGATACTGCCCAGCGCGTTGCCGCTTATCTGCAGGACCAAAGACTCGGCAAGCCCGAGGTGCTGCTCGACCCCGACAGTCGCCTGCTGTCGTATTACCGCTCTCCCGGTCTGCCCACCACGCTGTTCATTGCTGCAGACGGCTCGGTGCAGAGCGTGCACATCGGTGAATTGTCGGCGGCGACCTTGCAGCAGGGGATTGCGCAGTTGCGGGGGCGATGACGTCAGCCCTCAATGCGCCGTCGACCACACGCCAGCTGTTCGGCAAGGTTGATGTTCCAATGGCGCGCTGCAGTTTTCAGCTGCAGTTTCGCCAGGCCCCGACTTCTCATTCACCCTGATTGCATTCTCCGCGATGCGCGGAGAGCTTTCGTTGTCCATGCATACCTCCCGCCAAACCCTGGCCGCGATTGGCGGTCTGATGCTCAACGCGTTCGTCTGGGGCGTGTCGTGGTGGCCGTTCCGGCATCTCAACGGGCTCGGCTTGAATCCCTTGTGGGCCACTGCCGCGATGTATGCGGTGAGCACGCTGCTCCTCGTGGCGGCCAAACCGTCGGCGGTGGGCGCGTTGCTGCGAAATCGGCCGCTGTGGATGATTCTGGTCGCCTCCGGGGCGACGAACGCGGCGTTCAACTGGGGCGTGACCGCGGGCGACGTGGTGCGGGTCGTGCTGCTGTTCTACCTCATGCCGGTGTGGGCCACGTTGCTGGCGCGCTGGCTGTTGAACGAGCGGCTGACCCGACTGGTCGGGTTGCGGCTGGCGCTGGCGCTGGCCGGGGCGATGGTGGTGTTGTGGCCACCAGGCGGCGGTTTGCCGCTGCCGCAGCATCCAGCGGACTGGCTGGGGGTGATCGGCGGCATGTTCTTCGCGCTCAACAATGTGCTCTTGCGCAAGTTTGCGCACACGCCGCCGGAGGCGCGCGGGTTGGCGATGTTCGCTGGCGGGGTCATCGTCGCCGGTGGAGTGGCTGCCCTGCTGGCGGTGCGGGGCAGCATCGAGCCACCGCCCGCACCGGCGCCCGAATGGTTGGTAGGCGTGGGGTTGATGGCGCTAGCGTTTCTGG
Organism: Thiomonas sp.; assembly: GCA_049582025.1. Classification (GTDB taxonomy): domain Bacteria; phylum Pseudomonadota; class Gammaproteobacteria; order Burkholderiales; family Burkholderiaceae_C; genus Thiomonas. The sequence continues at coordinate 3,073 of JBAUTC010000078.1, read as the reverse complement.
CGGCAAATCTGGGTCTGCAATATGGAGCGCAGCGGCTTCCCTCGACGGTGACCGCAGTGGTGATGACCGTGGAAATCGTGTTTGCCAGCGGCAGTGCCGTGCTGCTGGGCGCGGAACGTCCGAGCACGCAGGCGCTGTGCGGTGGTAGCCTGATTCTGCTTGCAATTCTGTTGGCCGCATGGCGTCGGCCCCGGGAGATTCCGATATGACCTCCGCTGCAGTTTCCGCACAGACCGTCTATGCGTTTTCCGCCGCCGATATCCGTGGCCAGGCGCAGCCGCTGTCACAGTGGCGTGGGCAGGTGCTGCTTATCGTCAATACCGCCAGCGCCTGCGGCTTCACCCCGCAATACGCCGGGCTGCAGGCCTTGCAGGATCGCTATGGCCCGCAGGGATTCAGCGTGCTGGCGTTTCCGTGCAACCAATTCGGCGCGCAAGAGCCGGGCAGCGCCGAAGACATCGCGCAGTTCTGCACCAGCCACTATGCCACGACCTTCCCGCTGTTCGCCAAGGTGGACGTGAACGGTGCACACGCGCATCCGCTGTGGCACTGGCTGACACAGGAGGCCTCTGGCCTGCTGGGTACACACGCCATCAAGTGGAATTTCACCAAGTTTCTGGTTGGCCGTGACGGCCAGGTGCTCAAACGCTACCCGCCGCAGGAAAAGCCGGAAATGATCGGCTCCGACATTGAAATGGCGCTGCAGACGACTGTGTGAACCGTCGCAGCCCGGCTCGGCGAGGCTTGCCTCAGTCAGTGACGGAAGCCGCCGCTCGCGGTGATACTGGTGACGTCGACGTAATTCGAGCCGGAGTGGTCGCCCGGGGAGAAGCGAAGGGCGAAGCCGCCGAGGTTCTCGCTGCCCAGGCTGTTGAGCGCGTCGATCAGGTTGGCGCGGGTGAGGGTCTTGCCCGTCTTGCGCAAGGCCTGCACCAGCACCTTGGCGTCGATATAGCCTTCCAGGCTGGTGAAGTCGTAATCGCCCTTGTGGCCAGCGGAGTTCATTGCTGCCTGGTATTCGCGCACCAGTGGGGTGACGGTGGAGAAGGGGAAGGGCACGACCTGGGTGATAATGACGCCATTGCCTTGCGGGCCGAGCGCGTTCGCCAAGGCTTCTGAGCCGACGAAGCTTACGTTGGCAAACTGGCCGCCATAGCCTTGTTCGACGGCGGCCTTGTTGAAGGCGGCGACTTCGGTGTAGGTGCCGATTTCGACGATGAGGTCGGGCTTGGACGGCAGGATGGAAGCCACCGCCCTGGCGACATCGACGGTGTTGCGCTTGACCGTGCCGGTGGCCACGGGCTTGAGGTCGTGCGCGGCCAAGGCCTTTTGCACGCCGGTCAGACCGGCCATTCCATAAGCGTCATCCTGATAGAACACGGCGATCTTCTTAAGTCCGAGAAACAGGAATTGATCGACGATCTTGCGGGTTTCGTCGTTGTAGCTGGCGCGGATGTTGAAGATGTACGGATCGACCGGCGAGCGCAGGCCCATCGCACCGGTGAAGGGGCCGATGAGAGGGATGCCTGCGTTGTCGATCAAGGGCTTGGTGGCCAGCGTGGTGGGGGTGCCTACATAGCCCAGCAGGGCGAAGACGTTGCCGCCGTTGATGAAGGTCTTGGTGTTGGCGATGGCGCGTGGAGGTTCGTATCCATCGTCCAGGGTTGTGAGCTTGAGGGTGCGCCCCGCGACGCCGCCGTCGGCGTTGACCACATTGAAGTATGCCTCGATGCCCATGCGAAGGCGGATACCGAGTTGTGCCGCCGGGCCGGTGAGCGGCGCGGACTGGCCAATGACGATCTGCGAGTCAGTCACGCCCGGCGCGGCGGCGAATGCGGAGGTCATCAGACTCATGTACACAAGCAGGGTTGCGAAATATTTCATCTTGGTCTCGGAAAAGGCACGCTCGGCAGACCCCTGTTGCCGTGGTCGATTGCAGGCCACGGCAGCGGAAGCATCAGACATCAGGGGTAGGCGACAACAAATGTGCAGAGGACGTTGCGCAAGCCAGCTGCTGCAAACTGTAAGGGCAGGCCCCCCGGCCCTTAACTTTCCCTCTGTCGCATCTTGGAACTTTCTGCATTGTCCACATCAAGGAGGACACTGACAACAGCACGAGGCGGAAATCCAACAATGTTCAGGGTTTTCCGTGCAGCGCCTCGTCGAGCAGTTCCATCCAGTGTTGCACCGGAATCGTGGTGCCGGTCTGCAGGTGCTGGATGCAGCCGATATTGCTGCTGAGGATGCGTTGCGGCGCGGTTTCGGCCAGATGCTGCAGTTTGCGGTTCCGGAGTTGTTTCGACAGCTCGGGCTGCAGTACGGAATAGGTGCCCGCCGAGCCGCAGCATAGATGGCTTTCCAGCGGCAGTTTGACCTCGAAGCCCAGATCGCGCAGCAAGGTTTCCGCGCCGCCGCACACCTGCTGCCCGTGTTGCAGGGTGCAGGGCGGGTGATAGGCGAGGTGATCCACCGGCTTGTTTTTCAACAGACTCTTGAGCGTTGCAGCGAACTGCGGCAGGTACTCACTGATGTCTTTGCTCAGTGCGCTGATGCGCTGCGCGCGGTCGGCATAGGCGGGGTCGTGCAGCAAGTGATGGCCGTACTCCTTGACCATGGCGCCACAGCCCGAAGCGTCCATCACGATGGCCTCGACCGTGCCGGCCTCGACCAGTGGCCACCAGGCGTCGACGTTGCGTTTCATGTCGGCCAGCGCGCCGTCGTGGTCGGACAAATGCTGGCGGACGGCGCCGCAGCAGCCCGTACCGTCCGCCAGAACCGGTTGCACGCCCACGGCATCGAGCACACGAGCCGTGGCTGCCCCGATATTGGGCATCAGCGTGGGTTGCACGCAACCAGCCAGCATCAGCACCTTGCGGGTGTGGCTGCGCTGCGGGCGTTTGCCCGCGCGCTGTCGCGGTGGCACCTTGTCGCGCAGGGAGGCCGGCACCAGCGGGCGCAGCGCCTGGCCGAGTTTGATGGCCGGGCCAAACAGGCTGGACGTCATGCCTTCGCGCAGCGCCCAGCGGGCGAGTTTTTCTCCGGTGGGACGCTCCACCTTGGCGTCGACCGCGGC
>JBAUTC010000077.1:0-11104 GCA_049582025.1 Thiomonas sp. | reverse complement strand
GTCGAACAGCGACGCCGCCGTGACAAAACGCAGCCGCTGCTGCGAACGATAGGCAGCCAGAACCTTGGCATCGGACAGATCGGTCATTGCGGTCTCCTTCGACGCGGCGTGCATGGCGCCGCGATAGAGTTGATTGACGTTAACGTCAATTTGGAACTGTAGCCGATCTGAGGCAGCGGCGAGGCCCTCGATTGCCTGAACCGGGACGCAGCAGAGGACGCCTCAAGAAACGTCGGGCCGGCTTTTTGATGGCTGCACCCCGTCACGTCCGCACGGCAAAAAACTTTGCACGCGCTGTCGGCAAGCCTGGATTCCTCTCGTTATTCCAGCACCAACCACAAGATGCCCAGGAGGTTTCCATCATGTTCCGTCAAATCGTTCTTGCCCTTGCGGGCAGCGCCGCCTTGATTGCCGCCCCTGCCGCGCATGCCGACCGTGTGTATTGGTCAGTCAACGTCGGCATTCCCGGGGTGGTCAGCAATTTTTCCAACGCTTATCCGGTTTACCGGGCGCCGCCGGTGGTGTATGCGCCGCCGCCAGCCTTGCCCCCGGTCTACTTCGCCCCTCCCCCGCCTCCGCCGCGCCCGGTTTATTACGGCTATGCGCCCGCCTACGCACCGGCGTATGGCGTGCCGCTGCGCCGCTGGGATCGCGACCATCGGTGGCATGATCAGGATCGTCGCGACTGGGATCGTCGCGACCGCGATCACCGTGACGACGATCGCCGCTGAGTCCGGCACATCAACGCCGCTTGCTGCCCCCCAGCAAGCTGCCCAGCACGCCGCGGATGATTTCGCGGCCCACCGTACTGCCGATGGTGCGCGCTGCCGACTTGGCCAGGGTTTCGAGCACCGAATCCTTGCGGCCTGACCCACGCGCCAGACCGCCCAGGCCCTGCCCCAGCGAGTCGAGCAAACCGCCGCCAGAACTCGCAGGAGCGGGGGCCGCAGGCGTCGGGGTGGCTTCCACCCGGCCCTTGAGCCGTTCATAGGCCGATTCGCGATCCACCGATTTTTCGTAGACCCCGGCCACCAGCGAGCCCTGCATCAGCACCTTGCGTTCCTCTGGGTTGATGGGGCCGATGCGGCTGCCGGGCGCCATCATCCACACCCGCTCGGTGGGCGTGGGGCGGCCCTTGTCGTCGAGCAGTGACACCAGCGCCTCGCCCACCGCCAGTTCGGTGATGGCCTGCGCCACGTCCAGACCCGGGTTGGGGCGCATGGTGTCGGCCGCCGTTTTCACCGCCTTCTGGTCGCGCGGAGTGAAGGCGCGCAGCGCATGCTGGATGCGGTTGCCGAGCTGGCCGAGCACAGTGTCTGGAATGTCCAGCGGGTTCTGCGAGGCAAAAAACACGCCGACGCCCTTGGAGCGGATCAGCCGCACCACCTGCTCGATCTTTTCCAGCAGAGCCTTGGGCGCATCGTTGAACAACAGGTGCGCCTCATCGAAAAAGAACACCAGTTTGGGTTGCTCAGGATCGCCGATTTCGGGCAGGTGCTCGAACAACTCGGACAGCAGCCACAGCAAAAAGGTGGCGTACAGGCGCGGCGACTCATACAGCTTGTCGGCGGCCAGGATGTTGACCATGCCGCGCCCATTGCCGTCGGTCTGCAGCAGGTCGTCGATATTGAGCATGGGTTCACCGAAAAACTTGTCGGCGCCCTGGGTTTCAAGCTGCAGCAACCCACGCTGGATGGCGCCCACGCTGGCGGCGCTGATATTGCCGTACTCGGTGGTGAACTGGGCAGTGTTGTCGCCCACATGCTGCAGCATGGCGCGCAGGTCTTTCATGTCGAGCAGCAGCAGGCCGTTGTCGTCGGCAATCTTGAACACCAGGTTGAGCACCCCGGTCTGGGTCTCGTTGAGCTGCAGCAGGCGCGACAGCAACAGCGGCCCCATGTCGGAAATGGTGGCGCGGATCGGGTGGCCCTGCTCGCCGAACACATCCCACAGGGTGACGGGGCTGGCGCCGAAGGCCGGCTCCGGCAGGCCGAGGTTCTTGAGGCGCTCTGACAGCTTCGGGCTCAGGGTTCCCGCCTGCGAAATGCCGGTGAGGTCGCCCTTCACATCGGCCATGAACACGGGGGTGCCGATGCGCGAAAACGCCTCGGCGAGCACCTGCAGACTGACGGTCTTGCCCGTGCCGGTGGCGCCTGTGATGAGGCCATGGCGGTTGGACAGGCGAGGCAGCAAGTGACACTGCGCCTTGCCATGCTGAGCGATGAGAATAGGGTCGGACATGGCTGCAGCCTTCGTGTGAGGGGGGTCGGGCGCATGGCGCGAAAGTAGAATTCGCAGTCTATCAACGCCATTGCTCGACGTATTCGCGCCGCGGCAGGGCTTCCTTCAGGAGCATCACACCACCATGGCCGGACATTCCAAATGGGCCAATATCCAGCACCGCAAAGGCCGCCAGGACGAAAAGCGCGGCAAGGTCTGGACCAAGATCATCCGTGAAATCTCGGCTGCAGCCCGCTTGGGCGGCGGCGATCCGAACGCCAACCCGCGCCTGCGACTGGCCGTCGACAAGGCCAAGGCCGCGAACATGCCGGCCGACACGGTGAAAAAGAACATCGACAAGGCCATCGGCGCGCTCGAGGGCGTGCACTATGAAGAGATCCGCTACGAAGGCTATGGCGTGAGCGGCGCTGCGCTCATCATCGACTGCCTGACCGACAACCGCGTGCGCACCGTGGCCGAAGTGCGCCATGCCCTGTCCAAGAACGGTGGCAATCTGGGCACGGAAGGCTCGGTGGCCTTCCAGTTCAGGCACTGCGGCCAGCTGGTGTTCGCCCCCGGCACCTCGGAAGACAAGGTGATGGACGTGGCTCTGGAAGCTGGTGCGGACGATGTGATCACCGACGACGACGGCGCCATCGAAGTGCTCACCCCGCCGGGACAGTTCGAAGCCGTGCGCACCGCGCTCGATGCCGCCGGCCTGCAGCCCGAGCTGGCTGTCATCACCATGCGCGCCGACAACACGGTGGAACTCGCCGGGGACGACGCCGAAAAAATGCAGAAACTCGTCGATGCGCTCGAAGACCTCGACGACGTTCAAGAGGTCTATCACAACGCGACTTTCGGCTAAGCGCCCGCACACACCATGAAACTCCTCGTCATCGGCTCCGGAGGGCGTGAACACGCCATCGCCTGGAAGCTGGCGCAATCGCCCCGGGTGCAGACGGTCTATGTCGCCCCGGGCAATGGCGGCACCGCCCTCGATTCCCGGCTGGAGAACCTTCCGGCTTCCAACGCCGAAGAGCTGGCCGAGTTCTGCGTGCGCGAAAAAATCGCCTACACCGTGGTCGGGCCGGAGGCTCCGCTGGCCGCGGGCATCGTTGACGGCTTTCGCGCCCGCGGGCTGAAGATCTTCGGCCCCACCCGCGCCGCCGCCCAGCTTGAAAGTTCCAAGGCCTTCTCCAAGGACTTCATGGCGCGGCACAAGATTCCCACCGCCGCCTACGCCACGTTTGAAGACGCGGCGGCGGCGCATGCCTATGTCGAGCAGCACGGTGCGCCCATCGTGGTCAAGGCCGACGGTCTGGCCGCAGGCAAGGGCGTGGTCGTGGCACAGACGACGGACGATGCCCACGCCGCCATCGACGACATGCTGCAGGCCAACCGCTACGGCGTGCAGCACAACGCGGGCCTGGCGCGCGTGGTCATCGAAGAATTCCTGCAGGGCGAAGAGGCCAGCTTCATCGTCATGGTGGACGGCCAGCATGTGCTCGCGCTGGCGTCCAGCCAGGACCACAAACGCCTGCTCGACGGCGACAACGGCCCCAATACAGGGGGCATGGGCGCCTACTCCCCTGCTCCCGTGGTGACCCCGGAAGTCCACCCCCGGGTGATGCGCGAAATCATTCTGCCCACGGTCAAGGGCATGGCCGCGGACGGCCATCGCTTCACCGGCTTTCTCTATGCCGGGCTGATGATCGACGCGCAGGGCCGCGCCAGGACCCTGGAATTCAACTGCCGCATGGGCGACCCCGAAACCCAGCCCATCATGGCCCGGCTCAAGAGCGATCTGTCCGTGGTGTTTGAAAAGGCCATTGCCGGACAGCTCGATCAGGTCGAACTCGAATGGGACCGCCGCACCGCGCTCGGCGTCGTGCTCGCCGCGCACGGCTACCCCGAAAATCCGCGCAAGGGCGATGTGATCACCGGCATCCCGGCCGAGGCCGCCGACTGCATCACGTTCCACGCCGGAACCGCGCTGGATGAACGGGGCGTGCTGCGCACATCCGGCGGGCGCGTACTCGCGGTCACCGCGCTGGGCGACTCGCCGCGCATGGCACAACAGCGGGCGTATGACGCCATCAACACCATCCACTTCGACGGCATGCAGTGCCGCCACGACATTGGCTGGCGGGCGATCAAGCGCTGAACCACACGCTGGCGCTATGGCCAGAGCCTGATCTGAATCTGCCTCAGCAAACCCGGCAATGCCACCGGGTCGAACAATTCGGTGCCCGGCTGCGCGGCGGTCCCGCTGCCGCAGGCCAGGGCGAGGCGCAGTGCTTCTGCCGGCGCGTCGCCGCGGGCGAGGCCACTGATCAGCCCCCCCACCATCGAATCGCCTGCGCCCACGGTGGAGACCACGACCACTGAGGGCGCCGTTCCCACATAGACCTGTGTGGCACCCGCCAGCACGGCGCCCTCGCTGCCCAGCGACACGCATACCCAGTCCACCCCGCGTGCGCAAACGGCCTGCGCCGCCGCGATGACAGCGGGCACGTCGGGCAACGCACGCTGCAGGAGCTGCTCGAGCTCAAAACGGTTGGGCTTGATGAGGAAGGGCTTTGCGGCAATGGCCTGCTCCAGAAACTCGCCCTGGGCATCGACCGCCGCGCGTGCACCTTGCGCACGCAGCTTGTGAATCAGGTCCGCGTAATAGTCAGTGGGCACGCCGGGCATGCGCGAACCCGTCAGCACGGCAAAGCCGCTGCCGGTCAGCAGCAACACGGTTTCGGTGATGTGCTGCAGCGTGGCGGCATCGAGCAACGGGCCGATGCCGCTGACCTCATACTGCGCGCGCGGCTGTTGTTGCTGCAGGGTGACGTTGATGCGCGTCTCGCCATCGATGCGCACGCTGTGCAGATGGTCGATCTCCCCCTTCACCAGGCGCGTGAACAGATCGCCGATTTCCCCGCCCAGCACGGCGCACGCTTGTGCGGGGATTTCCAGGCGTTTGAGCGCCCGCGCCACGTTGATTCCGTTCCCTCCGGGATCGAGCCGGTTGGAATTGGCGTGGACCTTCTGGTCTTCGATCAGTCGGGCGACGTCATAGCTCACGTCCACGCAGGGATTGAGCGTGAGGGTCAGCAGCGGAGGAAACGGGGTGTCGGCGGATTGCAAGAGAACGTCCCAGTTGAAGCGAGCCAGGCTCAACCATACCCGCCGCCGCCCGGCGTTTCGATGACGAACACGTCACCCGCCTGCATCTCCACACTGGCGGATGCGGACAGGGTCTCCGTGCTGCCGTCGGCGCGCTCCACGCGATTGATCCCCACCGCGCCGGGCCCGCCGCCCTGCAGTCCGAATGCGGGCACGCGCCGTCCGTTGGACAGAATGCTCGCCGTCATGGGTTCCAGAAAACGGATGCACCGCACGCCACCGTTGCCGCCGGTCCAGCGCCCTGGCCCGCCCGAATGGGCGCGGATGGCAAAACTCTCCAGCCGCACCGGATAGCGCCATTCGAGCACTTCGGGGTCGGTGAGGCGGGAGTTGGTCATATGGGTCTGCACCACCGAGGTGCCGTCGAACCCGCCAGTCATGCGGCCCTGGGCGTCGAACACGCCGCCGGCACCGGAGCCCCCAGCGATGGTCTCGTAATACTGATGCCGGGCATTGCCGAAGGTGAAATTGTTCATGGTGCACTGGCTGGCGGCCTGCACGCCCAGCGCGCCGAACAGCGCGTTGGTCACGCACATGCTCACCTCGACATTGCCGGCCACCACGGCAGCGGGCGGGCGCGGCGCCAGCATGGACCCTTCGGGCACGATGAGTTGCAGGGGCTTGAGGCAACCGGCGTTGAGCGGAATGTCGTCATCCACCAGACAGCGGAAGACGTACAGCACGGCGGCCACGGTCACGGCCTTCGGCGCATTGAGGTTGTCCGGCTGCTGCGGCGAGGTGCCGGTGAAGTCGATGGTGGCGCTGCGTTGCGCACGATCCACACGGATCGCCACGCAGATGCGCGCGCCGGTATCGAGCTCGAGGGTGAAGGTGCCGTCATGCAGAGCGCCGATCACCCGGCGCACCGCGGCTTCGGCGTTGTCCTGCACATGGCCCATATAGGCCTGCACGACATGCAAACCGTAGTCGGCAACGAGCCGGCGCAGCTCGTGCGCCCCGGTCTGGTTTGCGGCGATCTGCGCCTTGAGGTCGGCCAGGTTCTGCTGCGGGTTGCGTGCGGGCCAGGGGCCGCTTGCCAGCAGGGCCAGCACTTCGGCTTCACGAAGGCGGCCCGCGTCCACCAGCTTGAAGTTGTCGATCACCACGCCTTCTTCGTCGATGCGGCGCGAGAACGGCGGCATGGAGCCGGGCGTGATGCCGCCGATGTCGGCATGGTGCCCGCGCGAACCGACATAGAACAGCACCTGCGCGCCTGCCGCGTCGAACACCGGCGTCACCACGGTGACATCGGGCAGATGTGTGCCGCCGTGATAAGGATCGTTGAGCATGAACACGTCGCCAGGCCGCATGGCAACGCGGTTCTCACGGATCACCGTCTGGATGCTCTCGCCCATCGACCCCAGATGCACCGGCACATGCGGCGCGTTGGCGATGAGCTGGCCCTGCGGATCGAACAGCGCGCAGGAAAAGTCCAGCCGCTCCTTGATGTTGACCGACACTGCCGTGTTCTGCAGCTGCACGCCCATCTGTTCGGCGATGTGCATGAACTGGTTGCTGAACAGCTCCAGCCGCACCGGGTCCACAGCGGTGTCGCCGTCCTTTGTGCGCGCCCTGGCCACCAGCCGCCACAGCTCCAGATGGCCCGCCGCCGTCATGCGCGCGCGCCAGCCAGGTTCGATCAGGATGGTGGTATTGGTCTCGGTGAATACTGCCGGGCCATCAAGGTGCTGGCCCGGCAGACAGTCCGCCCGACGCACCAGCGCGGCGTCTTGCCAGCGTCCGGCGATGAACACAGCCAGGCTGGCGTGTCGCGGCATGTCTCCCGCAGTCTCCGCCTGCTGCGATTCGGCCTGGGCAGATTCTCCACCGCCGGAAGCCTCCACCGTCAACGCCTCCACCACGAGGCCACGCTCGGGCATGTGGTGGGCGTAGCGCTGCAGGTAGGCTTGCTCAAAGGCGGCACGCATCGGTGCTGCGGCGTTCAGCGCCACCGGCAAAGCCGCATCGCTGCCTGCATAGCGCAGCAGCACGCGGACTTCCAGGCGGATGGCGTCTGCCGCGACATCCTGCGCCCGCAATTCCTGCGTTGCCAAGGCCGCCAGTTCGTCACGCAAACCGTGCAGCCGGGGCAGCAGCGCCGCGTCCAGCGGCGCTTCCACACTGCGCTGCTGCATCGTGGTCTGCTCGGCCAGGCCCATGCCATAGGCGGACAGCACCCCGGCAAAGCGGTGAATGAACACCCGCTCCATGCCAAGCGCCTCGGCCACGCTGCAGGCATGCTGCGCGCCGGCTCCGCCAAAACACTGCAGCGCGTAGCGTGCGACGTCATAGCCGCGCGCCAGCGAAATGCGCTTGATCGCTCCCGCCATGGCCTGCACCGCAATGGCGAGATAGCCCTCGGCCACGGTCTCCGGCGTCTGCGTCTGGCCGGTCTCCCGGGAGATGCGCGCTGCCAGCTCGGTGAAGCGCAGGCGCACCACGTCGGCATCCAGCGGTTCATCGGCCTGCGGCCCGAACACGGCAGGAAAGTGCTCTGGCCGGATGCGGCCCAGCATCACATTGGCATCGGTGATGGTCAACGGCCCGCCGCGCCGGTAGCTGGCAGGGCCGGGATTTGCCCCGGCGGAGTCCGGCCCCACGCGCAGGCGGGCGCCGTCGAAGTGGAGGATGGAACTGCCTCCTGCGGCCACGGTGTGGATATTCAGCATGGGCGCGCGGACCCGCACACCGGCCACCTGGGTGTCGAAGGCGCGCTCGAAGCTGCCCGCGTAATGCGACACGTCGGTGGAGGTGCCGCCCATGTCGAAGCCGATGACCTTGCCATGTCCCGCCTGCTCCGCCGTGCGCGCCATGCCGACGATGCCGCCTGCCGGCCCGGACAGAATGGCGTCCTTGCCGCGAAACGCACGCGCCTCGGTTAACCCGCCACTGGACTGCATGAACAGCAGCCTAACGCCCGGCATCTCGGCGGCCACCTGGTCCACATAACGCCGCAGGATGGGCGAGAGATAGGCATCGACCACCGTGGTGTCACCGCGGGAGACGAACTTCATCAACGGGCTTGCCTCGTGCGAGGTGCTGACCTGTGTGAAGCCGATGTCACGGGCGATGCGCGCGGCCACAGCCTCGTGCTCCGTTTCGCGCCAGCCGTGCAGGAAGACGATGGCCACCGCCCGCAGCCCGGCGTCGAACGCCTGCTGAAGATCAGCGCGCAACGCGGCGACATCCAGAGCCTGCAGCACTGTGCCATCCGCCCCCACACGCTCCTGCGCCTCGATCACCTGACTGTAGAGCAGCTCGGGCAGCACGATGCGGCGGTCGAATAGCCTGGGGCGGTTTTGATACGCAATGCGCAGGGCGTCGCGAAACCCGCGCGTGGTGACCAGCACCACCGGCTCGCCCTTGCGCTCCAACAGAGCATTGGTCGCCACCGTCGTGCCCATCTTCACGCACTCCACCAGATCCGGCCGGATGGGATCAAGCGCTCCCAATCCCAGCAGTTGCCGGATGCCTGCCACCGCAGCATCGCGGTACTGCTCCGGGTTCTCGGACAACAGCTTTCGCGTCAGCAGAGCGCCATCAGGGCCGCGCGCAACGATGTCGGTAAACGTGCCGCCCCGATCAATCCAGAATTGCCAGCGAACCGCGGGATGCATGGCAAGGGCCTGGATGGTCAGCTGTTCTGCACGCTGATGGTCGGGAACTTGGCCGTGTAGTCGCGTCCCTGCTGGGAGATTTTCACCGCCAGGGCGCGAGCGATGGATTTGTAGCTTTGGGCGAGTGCGCCCTCGGGGTCAGAGACCACGGTGGGACGACCGCTGTCGGCCTGTTCGCGGATACGGATGTCCAGCGGCAGGCCGCCGAGGTAGTCGACGTTGTAGTCGGCGCTCATAGTCTTGCCGCCGCCTTCGCCGAAGATGTGCTCGATGTGGCCGCAGTTGGAGCACACGTGCATGGCCATGTTTTCCACGATGCCCAGGATGGGCACGCCCACTTTTTCAAACATCTTCAGCCCCTTGCGCGCATCGAGCAGGGCGATGTCCTGCGGGGTGGTGACGATGACCGCACCGGTCAGCGGCACGCGCTGGCTCAGGGTCAGTTGAATGTCGCCGGTACCCGGCGGCATGTCCACGATGAGGTAGTCGAGATCCTGCCAGGCGGTCTGGCGCAGCAGTTGTTCGAGCGCCTGCGTGGCCATGGGGCCGCGCCAGATCATGGGATTGTCGGCCTCGATCAGGAAGCCGATGGACATGATCTGCACCCCGTAGTTTTCCAGCGGTTCCATGTTCTGGCCGTCGCGGCTTTGCGGCTGGCCGGAGACGCCCATCATCATGGGTTGCGAAGGCCCGTAGATGTCGGCATCGAGCAGGCCGACGCGCGCACCTTCGGCAGCCAGCGCCAGCGCGAGGTTGGCCGCGGTGGTGCTCTTGCCCACCCCGCCCTTGCCAGACGCCACGGCAATGATGTTCTTCACCTCGGGCAGGGGTTTGAGACCGCGCTGCACCGCGTGCGACACCACATTGCTGCGCACCGACACCGAGACGTTCTGCACGCCGGGCACGGCGCGCAGCGCGGCGATCACCTGCTTTTGCAGGTCGGCATGCAGGCTGCGCGCGGGATAGCCGAGTTCGACCTCCAGCGACACGTCGCCGCCGTCGACACGCAGGTTTTTGATGGCTTTTTCCGCCACCAGCGAGGTGCCGGTTTGCGGATCTTGCAGGGTTTGCAGGGCGGCGTGAACAGCGGAGTCGAGGTTTTTGGACATGGTCAAACAGGTGGAAAGATGCCTAAGAAATTGCAGTGTAGGGCCGTCTGCCACCGCATGAAGCCCCCCGGCAAGCAGCCATTTTGATGCTGCCGCGACAATACGGCCTTCAAAAGATTCCTCCATGTCCGCAAGCACCTCCAACTCATCCCCCCAAGCCGCACATCCGCCGCTGCCCCGCCACTTCATCGGTTACATGGCTGCCGCCTGTGGCGTGTCTGTCGCCAACATCTACTACGCCCAGCCGCTGCTGGAGCAGTTTGCGCAGCAATTCCACACCACGGTGGCAGGCGTGGCCACGGTGCCGTCCGCCACACAGATCGGCTACGCCGCCGGGCTGCTGCTGCTCGGCCCGCTGGGCGACCGGTATGCGCGGCATCAGGTCATTCTGATCATGGCCGCACTTCTGATTCCAGCCTTGCTCGGGGCGGCATTTGCGCCCAGTGTCCTGCTGCTGACCACGGCGTCTTTTGCCATCGGCATGCTCTCCAGCATTGCGCAGCAGATCGTCCCGATGGTGGCGCATCTCGCACCGCCGCAGGCGCGTGGCAAGGCGATCGGACTCGTCATGAGCGGCCTGCTGGTGGGCATTCTGGGCGGAAGGGTGCTGGCCGGCGGCATCGCCGCGTTGTTGAACTGGCAGGCGGTGTATGTGTTCGGAACGCTGGTGAACATCGGCATGTTCATCATGTTGTGGCGCGTACTGCCGCGCCTGCCGGCAGATGTTGACGCCACGAGCCGGAGCTACGCGGCCCTGCTTGGCTCGACCCTGAAGCAGTTCGCGATTCACCGCGATCTGCGCTTTGCCGGCATCACCGGCGGTCTGTTCTTTGCCAGCTTCAGCGTGTTCTGGGTGGGACTCACGCCCCTGCTGCAAAGCCCGGCCTACGGTTTCGGCCCGGCGGTGGTTGGCGCCTTCGGCATCCTGGGCATCATGGGCGCGACGGTGGCTCCGATTTCCGGGCGCTATTCCGACAGACC
>JBAUTC010000076.1:0-15920 GCA_049582025.1 Thiomonas sp. | reverse complement strand
TCGCGCAGCATGCTGGCCATTGCCGAGCGTCTGCCCGATGTCCAGCTCATTTTCATGTGTGGTCACAATGCCAAACTGGCCGCCAAGCTGCGTGCTTTGCCGGCGACCGCGCCGCGCAATGTGATGGGGTTCACTAGCGCGGTGGCCGATGTGATGCGGCTGGGCGACTTTTTCATCGGAAAACCCGGCCCCGGGTCGCTGAGCGAGGCGCTGCATCTGGGCCTGCCGGTCATCGTGGTCCGCAATGCCTGGACGATGCCGCAGGAGCGCTACAACACCGATTGGGTTCGCGACAACGGCTACGGACTGGTGTTGCCGAGTTTTCGCGCCATTTCGGCGGAATTGCCGGGGTTTCTGGACGAGTTGCCAGCGTTCCGCGCGCGGGTGGCCGCGCACCCGAACCGGGCAGTCTTCGAGGCGCCGCACATTCTCGACAACATCCTGAGCAACTCCCAGCGCGTCGACCCGACGGCCCGCAGCCTGATCGACGCTACCCGCCACCTTTCTGAAAGTGGGCGCTAAAGCGCTGCCACCAGAGTCGGCGTTGGGCGAGATCTGGCGCCTGCACGGAAATCTCCGCCTTCCAGCGTTCCAGCACGATCAGGCCCAATCGAGTCGGGTCTGCGGGCAGCAGGCGGATCGACCACCGGCAACCTGCGTCCTCGCCGGAAAATTCCTCGGGCGAGCGTTGCTGCATGGCAGGAAATGCCCCCAGCAATTGACGTGCGAAGTCGCGCCGCGTGATGGCCATGTCCAGCAGGGCGCTGGCTGGAGCCTGTTCACCAAACATCAGCCGCCGGCCACTGGCGGCCAGATGGCCAGGGTCTCGCCTTCCTGCAGTAAGCGCGAATCGCGCTTGTCGGGGTAAATGTAGACGCCATCCACCAGAACCAGATGCACCAGCTTCCAGGGCAGGTGAAAGCGGTCGACGAGATCCTGAATGGTGGTGCCGGCAGCGATGTCCAGCGCCATCTGGTGGCCCTGCCGCGGCTGCGGCAGGTAGTCCGTGAGCATGGCCATCAGTTTGAGGGTGATGCGCACGGTGTCCTGCGGCGATGCGGCGACCGTGCCGACAGCGGATGCGGGTGTTTCCATGCCTCAGTGATACACCGCATCGCCACGGCGATCCTGCGCCTGGGCGCTGGCGAGGTAGGCTTCCATCAGACGTGTGGGGTCTTCGAGCAGCTTGTCTTTCCAGGCGCCGAGTTTGACTCTGCCTTCCACCAGGCCGCGCAACACGCCGATGTGATCCGTGGTGCCGATGCTGTTGCTGCCGACCATCACGTCCCCCTGGAACTGCAGGCTGAGATGCTTGTAGGCCGCACGATCGGTGAGCTCGACGCCCTGTCCGCCAGGAGCGCCCTGCCATTGGCCGAAGCTGGTGGAGATCAGGCCCAGGGTATCGAGCACATTGATCTGGGTGACGCCGCGCAGCTTGGTGTGCCTGCCCGCCATATTCATCGCCGCGACATACGCCTGATCGACCGCGTTGGGCTGGATGGCGCTGACGATGGGCTTGCCGTAGAGCGCATCGAACGCTTCGGCGCAGTCGCCCGCGGCAAAGATGCCGGGCACATTGGTCTGCATGCGCTCATCGGTGAGCACGCCCTGCAGGCAGTGCACACCGGAATTCTCCAGAAATCCGATATTGGGTTTGACCCCGGCGGCCGAAATCACCAGATCGGCAGGCAGGCGTTCGCCGGTGGACAGGCGTACCGCCAGCGGCGCAGCCATGTCGGCCGGGTTGGATTCGATGGACTCGATGCGTGCGCCGGTGTGCACCGCCACGCCCTTGTCCTGTACCCAGTCGCGGATCATGCCGCCTGCGGTTTCGCCCATCATGCGCGGCACCATGCGGCTACCCATTTCGACCACGCTGAGCTGGACGCGCCGGCGCACCAGGCTTTCCATGATGATGCAGCCGATGAAGCCCGCGCCCAACTGGATGACCCGCGCGCCCGGCACCGCGAATTTCTCGATGGCACGGGCGTCTTCCAGCGTCCAGCAGGTGTGCACGCGCTGGGCGTGAATACCGGGAATGCGCGGCAGCACCGGGCTGGAGCCGGTGGCGACGAGCAGTGTGTCGAAGGGCTGGACGCTCCCGGACGCGAGCGTCAGGGTCTTGGCGGCGGCGTCCAGCGATTTCACCCGGTCGTGGTGCAGCGTGATGCCGAGTTGCTTCCAGTGCTGCGGGTCCTTGCGCAGCCAGGTGCCGCGTTCGTTGATGTCGCCGTGCAGCAGATAGGGGATCGCCATGCGCGAATAGGGCGGTGCGTCTTCGTCGCCGAACAGCACGACGGCGTCGGCTGCCGGAACGTTTTTTCGCAGGGTTTCTGCGGCAACGACCCCCGCCGGGCCGTTGCCGATGATGACGTGGTGTTTCATATGGGTTTCCCGTTTCCAGGCTGGCGCAGGATGGTCCCACGCCAGCTTGGCTGACCTAACCAGCGCAAGGCGGGGCGCACATCGCCCGCCACCTTTGCGCCGGTTCCCTTACAGCCCCAGGCGCGCGCGCGTTTCCGGCTTGAGCGTGCCTTCCGGCGTCCAGCCGCGCAGTTCGTAGTACTTGGGCAGCATCTCCGGCAGGTTGTTGACCAGCCCCTTGGCCGGGCCTGTCTTGGCGGGCTCGGTGAGCAGCCGCGGCGGCAGGGTGTCATCCTTTTCGGTGAAGCCGGCGCGGTTGTTGTAGTCGCGCTCCATGTTCCAGATGCGCTCGCCGATGGTGTTGAGCTCGTCCATCGTGAACTCTTCCAGACAGGCCGCGGCAAGCTGGGGTTGGACGTCGGCCAGCGTCCAGGCGAAGCTGGTGAAAATGCAGATGCCAGCGGAGTCGAAGACTGCAGTCGCGTCCTGGAAAGCCTTGACCAATTCGGGCTTGCCCTCGGTGACCAGCGGATCGGTCTTGACCGGAATGCCGAGCACTTCGGAAGCAACGGTGTAGCCGCGCAAATGGCAGGCACCACGGTTGCTGGTGGCGTAGGCCAGGCCCATCCCCTGGATGCCGCGGCTGTCATAGGCAGGAAATTCCTGGCCCTTGACGCTCATGGACAGCTCCGGATGACCGTATTTGGCGGTCAGGCGTTTGCTGCCCAACGCGAGTTCCTTGCCGAAGCCCTCGCCCCGTGCGGTGATTTCGGCGAAGTAGGTCAGCGCCTTGGCCGAGCCGAACGGCGCGTCCACACCGAGCTGCTCCTTGGTCAGCAGGCCCATGTCGTACATCTCCATCACCGCGCCCACGGTGGCACCGAAGGTGATGGGGTCCATGCCGTCCTCGTTGCAGATGAAGTTGGCATAGGTCAGCGCTTCCAGGTCGTTGACGCCATTGGCCGAGCCCAGCGCCCAGGCCGCTTCATATTCCAGACCGCCGGACGCGGCCCAGTATTGCGGCTTGTTCTCCACGCTGAAATGGGATTCGTCGATCTTGCTGATGCGCCCGCAGGCGATGGTGCAGCCAAAGCAGGCCTGATTCGTGACCAGGTTGGGTTTGCCATCGGTCTTGCGTGGCTCATGCATGGCCTCGCCGGAGATGTCCTTCGCGCCTTCGAACTGCACATCGCGGTGATTGCGCGTGGGCATGGCACCCATTTCGTTGATCACGTTCATCAGCACCTGGGTGCCATACGTCGGCAGTCCCTGACCGGTAACGGCGTTGTCGTGCAGCACCTTCTTGCCCGCGTTCACCGCCGCCATGAATGCCTTGGGATCGCGCACATTGCCCACGCCCTTGGTGCCGCGCACGGCGATGGCCTTGAGGTTCTTGCTGCCCATCACCGTGCCCACGCCGGAGCGTCCGGCGGCCCGGTGCAGGTCGTTGACCACGGCGGCGTACATCACGCCGTTTTCCCCGGCGCGGCCGATGGAGTTCACGCGGACCAACGGGTCCTGATGGTGGTTCTTGATCCAGGGCTCGGTCTCCCAAACCGTCTTCCCCCAGATGGGCGAGGCGTCACGAAGTTCGGCCTTGTCGTTTTCGATGTACAGATACACCGGCTTGGGCGATTTTCCCTCGACGATGATCATGTCCCATCCGGCCATCTTCATCTCGGCGCCGAAGTAGCCGCCAGAGTTGGAACAGGCGATCGCACCGGTGAGTGCTCCCTTGGTGATGACCGAATAGCGCCCGCCCGTGGACGCCATGGTGCCTGTCAGCGGTCCGGTGGCGTAGATGATCTTGTTGTCCGGAGAAAGGGGCTCAACCTTGGCGTCCACCTCCTCGACGAAATATTTGGTAGCCAGACCGCGCTGGCCGATGTACTCGCGTGCCCACTGCATGTTCAGTGGCTCACTCTTGATGGTGCCCTTCGTGAGGTTCACGCGTAAGATTTTTCCGGCCCAGGTCATGGTCGTCTCCTTGTCTGTGGTGCAGGCGCTCAGGCCGCAGAGTTTTGGTTGCCCAGCTTGTCGGCCCACTGTTGCATGCGCGACAGGCCGGTCCAACTGGAATCGACGTAGGTGATCGCGCCGGTGGGGCAGGCTTCGGCGCAGGCCGGTTCGCCGCCGCAGAGGTCGCACTTCTGCACCTTGCCGGTATCAGCGACATAGTTCACCGTACCGAACGGGCAGGCGATGGTGCAGACCTTGCAGCCCACGCAGGTGTCTTCGAGCACGACCTTGGCACCGGTGGCGGCGTCGAGCTTGATGGCTTCGACCGGACAGGCATGCAGGCACCACGCTTCGTCGCACTGGGTGCAGGTGTAGGGCACCTTGCGCCCGGTTTCATGGAAGTCGAACACCTTGATGCGGCTCTTGGACGTGTTGAATATTCCGTAGTTCTCATACGAGCAGGCCATCTCGCATTGCAGGCAACCCGTGCACTTGTCCGGGTCGATATGCAGGGACTTTTGCATCTTCCATCTCCTCGATTGTTATGACGACTCATGCCAGCCGACCGCGCCTTGGTCCTGGAGAAAACAGGGGTCGACACCGCCTTGACCATCCCAATATAGGCCGAGGTTTTGAGGTAAGGAAGGCCCTGAATTTCTTTGCTTGAGTGACGCTGTCGGGTATGTTCCGGAGCGCTATCCACCTGGTGTTTAACGAGGCAAAAAACCACCTGTGCTCAGACTGCCATCACGCGCCGGGCGATGTGCGCGAGCGGACGTTCGAGGAAGTGCTCCATGCGATGTGGCAGGTCCAGCGGCTTGAGCAGCATCTTCACCGCTTGATTCATCGGCAGCAGTGCACCGACATGACGATACAGCCGTTGGCGCACTTGCTCGAAGGGCGCGTCGTCCGTCTCATCCGGCGCATGCCGGAATGCCCAGACATGGCGCAGCGCGATCTCCGAGTCGCTGGTGCGCAGTTCGTCAAGGCGGCGTTTGAGCGCGCCGAGAATGCTTCCGCGCGACAGGTCGCGTTCGGCGTTGAGTTGTTTGAAGTAGCGGTAGAAGTGTTTGTAATGCTGCACCTCATCGATGCGGATGCGCTCGGCCAAGTCGGCAAGCACAGACTCGGCGGTGAGGTCGCGCAGGGTCTGGTAGTAAATCGCGGTGCCGGTCTCCACCACGCAGCGGGCGACGAGTTCCAGCGCTCGGTCGTCCTCCAGATTCTCGGTTGTGCACAGGCGCGAATACTCGTCGAAAAAAGCGGCGTAGGCCGTGTCCCAGTCGAATTCGGGCCACACGGTCTGCACGTAGGTCCTGAGCGCACGGCCGTGCTGCAGTTCCTCCGGCTCCCATTCATGCTGCAGCCAGTCTGCGATCTGCGGATGGGCATCGAAGTGCTCAACCAGGTTGCGCGTGTACGTGTCCGAGCCGGTTTCGACGAACGATGCGCTCACCAGAAGGTAGAACAGATCGTCGTTATCGTGCACCATGCCATGCTGGATGCGGGAAAAATCGATCCAGCCCAGCGTCCAGTGGGGTGTTTGCTTCTGTGTGTGGAGTTCGCGCGTCGACGTGAATGGAGAAAGGGTTGTTGGGGTATCCATGGTTGTCATGTCGGCAGTTTTGTGCAGCAAAGAATAGACTGAAAATTCGGCCTCACAGTTCCGTTTCCAGTTCAGAACGGGGCTAAACCTGTCACAATTTATGACCACCGTTTTGCAAACAAGGAGTCTGTCATGATGCAGAAAAAAACCGTCGCTGTCGTCCTGTCCGCCAGTCTTGTGGCTCTATCACTGGGCGGCTGCGCGAATATGAACGAATCACAGAAGAGCACGGCGTCCGGAGCAGGAATCGGCGCCGCAGCTGGGGCGGTCATTGGCGCGCTGACGGCTGGCGGCAATACTGGAAAGAGTGCGGCAACCGGGGCAGTGGCCGGGGCTGCAGTGGGGGCGCTGGGTGGCTATCTCTGGAACCAGCATCTGGAAAAGCAGAAGCAGGATCTGCAGGCGGCATCTGCCGGCACGGGAGTGCAGGTGACGCAGACGCAGGACAACCGGCTGAAAATGAATGTTCCCTCGGACGCAGGTTTTGCCACCGGCAGCGCGCAGCTCAATTCGCGCATGTATCCCATTCTGGAGAGCATGGCGACGGGACTGAATCAGAATCCGTCCGAAACCGTGCAGGTGTTCGGTTTCACGGACAGCACAGGGACCGACGCCATCAACTATCCGCTGTCTGAAAACCGCGCGCTGACGGTCAAGAACTTTCTTGTGTCGCGCGGGGTTGCGGCGCAGCGCGTTTCCACCCAGGGCCTTGGCCCGCAAAATCCGGTGGAGAGCAACGCCACGGCACAAGGACGCGCGGCAAACCGGCGCGTCGAGGTTTACGTTGCAGTGCCTGCCAAGGGCTAAGACATTTTCCAGATGCGCCAGGCGGACCTGCTGTATCTGGGCAGTCGGTCCCAATCACCCCTGTGGGTTTGCAGACTGGATTACGCGGCCTGCGGCAAGGCGATTGCCGGGGTCGTTGCATCGAGTTGGTCCACAGCCTGGCAGAGCGCCTCGAAGCAGCGCGGATCCAGTGCGGTGCCGACGGTCTTGGACATGATGTTCAACGTCTCGGGAATGGGCACAGCGCCGCGGTAGGGCCGGTCGGCAGAGATGGCGTCGAAGATGTCGGCGGTGGTGATGATGCGGGTTTCCAGGGCGATGTGCTCCGCGGAAATCTTGCGCGGATAGCCCATGCCGTCGAGGCGCTCGTGGTGTGCGGCCGATACGCGGGCCAGCTCGGAAAACGCACTGATTCTCCCCAGGATGCGCTCGGTGTAGGTGGCATGCAACTGCACCGCTTCCCATTCGGCGGGGTCGAGCTTGCCGGCTTTGTCGAGCACGGTATTGCTGACGCCAAGTTTGCCCACATCGTGCAGCAGCGCGCCGCGGTACAGCCAGCGACGGCGCCCTGGAGTGACGTCCAGGTGGGTGGCGATGTGGTCTGCATACAGCGCCACGCGGGCGCTGTGCCCGGCGGTGTAGGGACTCTTGGCGTCGACGATCTGGCCGAATGCAGCGGCAATTTCGTCGAGATAGTCTTCGTCCAGCGGCACGCTGCACTGCGCGGGTTCGAGTGCCAGCACCCGATTGCCGAGTTCCGGGTCGCGCAGCCCCTGCCAGAAGGCATCTTGTTCTGACACGCGAAGGAAGGCATCGACCAGCGCCGGATCGAACCAGCTGCCACAGCGGCGGCGCACTTCGTCGCGCGCCTCTGCAGGACCGCTGGCGGTGAAAAACACGTCGATCACCTGGGACAGCAAGGCCAGCCGGGCGTAGAGCGCAATGCTGTCGCCCACCAGGCCTTCGGGCTTGCCGCTGCCGTCCCAATGTTCATCGAGTCCGTGGATGCCCTGGGCCACGGTTTCCGGAAAACGCAGCTGGCGGGCGATATCCGCGCCGCGCTGGCAGCGTGTCTGGACCAGTTCCTGAGCGATGTCCTTGCCGTTGCGAAAAATGTTGAGTGTGGCACGGAACCGGTCGGCCAGACCGCTGCGCAGGCCGGTGTGATCCATGACGAACCGCAGGACATGCGGCATGCTGCCGTCAAGCAGTTTGAAGTCGCGCTTGAACTGCAGGTCGTCGGCGAGATACAGCTCGCAGATGCGCGCTGCATTGCTGCTGCAGCCCAGGTCCTTGAGCAGCAGGGTGTAATACAACTCCCATTGCTGGGATGCGGGCAGGCCGATTTCGCGTCCCAGCGTCATGCCGATCCAGGCGCAGCGCACGCAGTGGCCTTCAGGCTGGCCTTCGGTCATGTCGAGTGCGTGACTGAGGGCGCTCATCAGTTCGGCGAGCTTGAGGTTTTCCATCGGGTCAGCATAGAAGCCGGCCATTTTCCCTGTGTGTTGCATAGCGGCATTTGACCGGGGAAAGTGTGAAATGCTTCACGAAATCCGGGAGGACTGGCGCCGCATGCGGGAATGCTGCCCTCCCTACAATGGCGTTTTGTCTCCGTGGTCCGCCTGCCGACTGCCGTTCCCGATGAACGCCCCCGTCTCACATGCCCCTCAATTGATTCCCGCGCTGGGCAACGGCGCGACGGATGCGCCTGCCCGTCTGCGCGAAATTCCCTATAACTACACCTCGTTCTCCGACCGCGAGGTGGTAATGCGCTTGCTCGGCAGTGAGGCCTGGGGGTGGCTCAACCAGCTGCGGCAAGAGCGGCGCACCGGGCGCTCCGCGCGGATGCTGTACGAAGTGCTGGGCGACATCTGGGTGGTGCAGCGCAACCCGTTTTTGCAGGACGATCTGCTGCAAAGCCGCAAGCGCCGTGAGGCGCTGATCGGTGCTCTGCAGCATCGCCTTCGCGAAATCGAACGCCGCAGCGACGACAGCGCCCGCAGCCCCGGCCCCGACGCCCAGCGAGACGCCCTGGTGCGTCAGTTGCTCGACCGCGCCCGCGCCGCAGTGGCCGCATTTGCCGACTGGTTCGACGAAGCCAGCGCCTTGCGGCAGCGCGCGCGCAAAGTGCTTGGGCGCCATAGCGCAAAAGGTGCAATCCGCTTCGATGGCATGGCGCGGGTCAGCCACGTGACCGATGCCACCGACTGGCGGGTCGAATATCCCTTTGTCGTGCTTTGCCCCGACAGCGAGAATGAGATCGCCGGGCTGGTGCAAGGTTGCATCGAACTGGGTCTGACCATCATTCCGCGCGGAGGTGGCACCGGTTACACCGGCGGCGCGATTCCGCTCGTGTGGAAGAGCGCGGTGATCAACACCGAGAAACTCGACCGCATTGGCGCGGTGGAATACCTTGAGTTGCCCGGCGTGGCGCATCCCGTGGCCACCATCCAGACGCCGGCTGGCGTGGTGACGCAGCGGGTGGCCGACGCGGCGGACGCCGCCGGGCTGGTGTTCGCAGTCGATCCCACTTCGGCGGACGCATCCTGCGTGGGCGGCAATGTGGCGATGAACGCCGGCGGCAAGAAGGCCGTGCTGTGGGGGACAGCAATCGACAACCTCGCCTCCTGGCGCATGGTCGATCCGCAAGGCCGCTGGGTGGAGGTGCAGCGCCTCGACCACAACCTGGGCAAGATTCACGACGTGGAAGTGGCGCGGTTCGAAGTCCGCACATTCAACGCTGACGGCCAGTCGGTGCGCGACACCCGCCTGCTCGAAATTGCCGGTGCGCAGTTCCGCAAGGAAGGGTTGGGCAAGGATGTCACCGATAAATTCCTTGCCGGCTTGCCGGGTGTGCAGAAGGAAGGCTGCGACGGCATCATCACCAGCGCCCGCTGGATTCTGCATCGCATGCCGCCGCATGTGCGCACAGTGTGTCTGGAATTTTTTGGCCAGGCGCGCGAAGCCATTCCCAGCATTGTCGAAATCAAGACCTTTCTTGATGCCCGTCCGGGCGGCGCCATCCTGGCCGGCCTGGAGCATTTGGACGATCGCTATCTGAGAGCCGTGGGGTATGCCACAAAGAGCGCCCGCGGCGTACTGCCCAAAATGGTGCTGTTCGGCGACATCGTCGGTGAAGACGAAGCTGCAGTGGCTCGCGCCGCCTCTGAAGTGGTGCGCATGGCCAATGCGCGTGTTGGCGAAGGTTTTGTCGCGGTGAGCGCCGAGGCGCGCAAGAAATTCTGGCTCGACCGCAAGCGCACCGCGGCGATCGCCCGACACACCAATGCCTTCAAGATCAACGAAGATGTGGTGATTCCGCTACCGCGCATGGGCGAATACGTGGACGGCATCGAGCGCATCAACGTCGAGTTGTCGCTCAAGAACAAGCTGGCGCTGGTCGCCGAGATTGACCGCGTGCTGCGCGGTGCGCTGCCTCTGGCCCGCAACGGAGAACTGGTCGATGGCGAACCTTCGCTGTCGACCGAAGACCTCGACGCCAAGCGCGCGCAAGCACTGGAGTTGCTGGCACAGGTCCATGCGCGCTGGTCGTTTTACCTGGCTCAACTCGACATGCCGCTGGGGGCTTTGTCTATGGAACAGCAGGTGCTCGCTCCTGCGCTGCCGTTGGTTTTATCCGGCATGGACGCGACGGATCGCACCTTGTTCCACCTGCTGCAAGACCACACCCTGCGCGCCTCGTGGAAGGCCGAGTTGCGCAAGCCGCTGGCGTCGGTGTTCTCTGGCGGCTTGTTCGAACCTTTGCGGCGGGAAATCGACGCCATTCATCAGCGGGTGCTCAAAAGCCGCGCCTGGGTGGCGCTGCACATGCATGCCGGCGACGGCAATGTGCACACCAATATTCCAGTCAACTCCGACGATTACCAGATGCTGCAGCAGGCGCACGACGCGGTAGCCCGCATCATGGCGTTGGCGCGCAGCCTGGGCGGTGTGATCTCGGGCGAGCACGGTATCGGCATCACCAAGCTGGAATTCCTCAACGATGACGAGATCGGTGCCTTCCGTGCCTACAAGCGCGAGATCGATCCCGACGGGCGTTTCAACAAGGGCAAGCTGCTCAATGACCCGGCAAATCCAGCCGACCTGCGCAATGCCTACACCCCCAGCTTCAACCTGATGGGGCACGAGTCGCTGATCATGCAGCAGAGCGATATCGGCGCCATCAGCGCCTCGGTGAAGGACTGCCTGCGCTGCGGCAAGTGCAAGAGCGTGTGCGCCACCCATGTGCCGCGTGCCAACCTGTTGTATTCGCCGCGCGACAAGATACTGGCCACCTCGCTGTTGATCGAGGCCTTCCTGTATGAGGAGCAGACGCGCCGAGGAGTGAGCATCCGCCATTGGGAGGAGTTCGAAGACGTGGCCGACCACTGCACCGTCTGCCACAAGTGCGTCACCCCGTGTCCGGTGGATATCGACTTCGGCGACGTGACCATGAATATGCGCAATCTGCTGCGCAAAATGGGCAAGAAGAGCTTCAAGCCGGGCAATGCGGCGGCCATGTTCTTCCTCAACGCGTCCAAGCCGCAGACCATCAAGCTGGTGCGCTCGGCCATGGTCGGTGTTGGTTTCAAGGCGCAACGGCTGGCCACACGCATGCTCAAACCTGCGACCAAGGCGCAGACCGCGCATCCGCCACTGACCGTGGGCAAGCCGCCAATCCGCGAGCAGGTCATCCATTTCATCAACAAGCCGATGCCGGGCGGACTGCCCAAGAAGACGGCGCGTGCCTTGCTGGACATTGAAGACAAGGACTTCGTGCCCATCATCCGCAACCCGCACGGCACGTCGGTGGACAGCGAGGCGGTGTTCTATTTTCCCGGCTGCGGTTCGGAGCGGCTGTTCAGCCAGGTGGGGCTCGCCACGCAGGCCATGCTCTGGCACGCCGGAGTGCAGACCGTGCTGCCGCCGGGCTATTTGTGCTGCGGCTACCCGCAGCGCGGTTCGGGGCAGTTCGACAAGGCGGAGAAGATCATCACCGACAACCGGGTGCTGTTCCACCGCGTGGCGAACACCCTGAACTACCTCGATATCAAGACGGTGGTGGTGAGCTGCGGCACCTGCTACGACCAGCTCCAGGGCTATGAATTCGAAAAGATATTCCCTGGCTGCCGCATCATCGACATCCATGAATTTCTGCTGGAAAAGGGCTACAGCCTCAATCCGGGCGGCACGTCGGGTGCAGTCAAGTACCTCTACCACGATCCCTGCCACAGCCCAATGAAATTGCAGGATCCGATGAAGACGGTCAAGGCGCTGCTTGGGGATGATGTGCGCAAGAGCGACCGCTGCTGTGGCGAGAGCGGCACCTTCGGGATCTCGCGGCCCGACATCGCGACCCAGGTGCGTTTTCGCAAGGAGGAAGAACTGCGCAAGAACGAGTTGGCGCTGCGCGCCGACGGTTTTGGCGGCGACATCAAGATCCTCACCTCCTGCCCATCCTGCCTCCAGGGTCTGACGCGCTACGGCAACGATCTGCAGCATGGCCTGCTGGAGGCGGATTACATCGTGATCGAGATGGCACGCCATCTCATCGGCGAAGAGTGGATGGCCGATTACGTCAAGGCGGCCAACCAGGGCGGCATCGAGCGCGTGCTGGTCTAAGGGCGATGAAAGACACCGTCCTGCTGGTGATCGACGTGCAGAACGGTTTCTGCACGGGGGGCGGTCTGCCGGTGCCGGATGGCGAGGCAGTGGTGCCGGTGATCAACCGGCTTGCAGCTGATTTTGCGCAGGTGGTGTTGACGCAGGACTGGCATCCGCCGGGCCATGTGTCCTTCGCCAGTTCGCATCCGGGGCGCCAGCCTTTCGAGACCATCGCGCTGGCCTACGGTCCGCAAGTGTTGTGGCCGGGGCATTGCATCCAGGGCACGGATGACGCGGCGTTTCACCCGGATCTGCACATACCCCATGCCCAGGCCATCATCCGCAAGGGGTGGCGGCTGGGGATCGACAGCTACTCGGCCTTTGTCGAGGCCGATCGCGCCACGCCCACCGGGTTGAGCGGCTATCTGCGCGAGCTCGGCGTACGCAATCTGGTGCTGTGCGGGCTGGCCACCGATTTCTGTGTCGCCTGGAGCGCCCTTGATGCCCGCAAGGCAGGGTTCGCCGTGACGGTTGTGGAAGATGCCTGCCGTGCCATTGATCTTGATGGTTCGCTCCAGCAAGCCTGGACGCAGTTGCGCGCCGCAGGGGTGCGGCGCGCAACATCGGCAACATACTGAATCAGGTTTTTTCGCTGACCGCCACGGCCTTGGGTGCTGTCCTGGCGCGCGGATGGCGGTGCACCGGAGTGTCTTCATAGCCGCGAATCATGGCCATGATGTGCGCCATCGGGGTGTGGCCCGTGGTGGTGAGATAAACATGGATGATGAAAAAGATCAGCATCATGTAGGCGCCGATGGTGTGGGCCATGGCCACCACCTGCAGGCTGACTCCCCACTGCTGCCAGACAGGCCAGACGCCCCAGTCGGCGAAGAACAGCAGCCAGATCCCGCTGATCCAGATGATGGGATTGATCATCAGCTTCACCCACAGATACGCCAGGCGCTGCAGCGGGTTGTGCTTGCGCGTGACCGTT
Organism: Thiomonas sp.; assembly: GCA_049582025.1. GTDB lineage: Bacteria > Pseudomonadota > Gammaproteobacteria > Burkholderiales > Burkholderiaceae_C > Thiomonas. The sequence goes on along the minus strand of JBAUTC010000076.1, from coordinate 2,607 downwards.
TGCTGATAGGGATGCTCCTCTCCGCGGAACATCCCCCAAGCGTAATGCTGCGCGACCAGAAAGATTTTGTCCATGGTCGGGATGTACTGTTTCCATTCTCCCGTGGTGAAGTGCCAGAAGATGGCAAACACCCACAGCACCACAAGCGACCAAGCGGCTACCGTATGAATGCGCAACGCGGTGTAAAACTCCACGCCGGGGTCATACAGGCCGTGGATGCGAAATCCAGAGAGCATCAGCAGAATGATGAGTCCGGCCTGGCTCCAGTGCCAGAAGCGCTCGAACCGCTTGAACAGGATGACGTGTTTTTTGTGTGACATGGCGTATTCCTCAATATGCGTGCTGAGAGCTGCGGGTCAGTGGCCCTTGCTGCCGGGTTTGTTTCGGCGGCGCAGCCACATGAAGCTCCGGATGCCACCGTGCACCATCACCCCGGCCAGACTCAGCCCGGCAATGCCCAGACCGATGCGTTCGACCCAGGTCTGGTGATCCCTGCTGCGGCCGGGGATATAGACACCATCGATTTTTTCCAGCCGCCCGTTGCTTGTGTGGCACTGCGCGCAGTTGAGCGCCTTGTCTTTCGGCGCGACCATGTGGGTGATCGGCCAGGTGGTCGTGGTTTTGACGAACTCATACTTTCCCGACCATTCCAGATTGGCTTCCTTCATGCCAGCGGCGTTGGATTTCTTCCAGTCCATGGTGTGCCAGTAGGCCGCATCGTCGAAGCCCGCGTTGTGGATGGCCAACAGGCGGTGTAGCTCCGGGTCGTAGGGCTGCGTGCCCTTCATGGTCTTCACCGGCCAGATGCGCGATTTGCCATCGATCGCGCTGCCGCCATACTGGTTGATGGCGATGACGCCGTCTTTGTTGGGAACGATGTTTTCGCCGATGTTCATCCATTTCACCGCCCCGTTGAACCAGGTGTAGTCGGGCACGACGTCCTCACCCAGCTTGAACTTGCCCTTGATGCCCAGATAGGTGGGGTGGCCGTGTTCATCCTTGATGACCAACGGCTTGCCGTCGGGGCCGCGCTGGCCGGCTTTGGAGTAGTCCCACTCCATCTTGGTGGGGACGCCGCCACGCGCGAATTCCGGGATGTGGCAGGTCTGGCAGGCGATGTTGCGGGTGTGCATGTTCAGTTCCTGCGCCAGACTGCCCTTGTGCGGAGTATCGCCGTGGCAGGACTGGCAGCTCGCCGCACTGCCCATGTTGTGCTGGCTGCCGCGCACAAACTGGCCGCCCTGGTGTTTGGCATCAAGCTTGTAATGGCTGCCGCTGACTTCGTGGCCACCTGTGGCGTGGCAGGTCTGGCAGTTGAAATTCAAGCCATCGCTGGCCATGTGCACGTCGAGCGACTTGGGTGGATCGATCAGTGAGCTATCGAGATCCCCATGCTTCACGCCGTTACCGCCGCCACCGTTGAAGTGGCAGGTGCCACAGTTGGCGCGCGAGGGCTCGCCCACATGTTGTGCGATGACCGCCAGATCGATCGGCTCAATGAATTTGCCCGATCCCGGTGGCATTTCGAGGCGTGCGGTGGCCGGGTTGCCGGACTGGTAAGGGGCTTTCTTGTACTGGCCTGTCTGGTCATGGCAGACCAGGCAGTCGACATCGGTGTCCGGACGCTTGCTGAACGCGACAAACTCTCCGCTCTTCGCATCGCCATAGCCCACATGACAGCCGGTGCAGAACTGCTGGTTGCTCGGCGTGGAGACGCAGAAGTTGTTCATCACCTTGTTCTTGCCGACGATGCGTTTGGAGTCCAGCTCGACCTCTTCCCACTTCCAGTGGATGGTGCCCTTGATCTGCTTGGCCGCTTCCGTGTGGCAACTCAGGCAGGCGGCCGTGACGTCAGGGCCGCTCATGAACGGGCCTTGCAGTTCCTTGAATTTGCTGTGATCGGCCGTGCTTTTCGAGCCAGTGGGCATTTTCGGCACCACTCGGTAGGGCGTATTGATGTCCACCTTCGCTTCTGCCGACACCGGAGCGGACGACGGGTTGCCCTGCGCGAGCGTGGCGCTGGCAGCCATTGTGCATAAGGCGGCCAGACGCCGCCAGTTGCCAAAACGGCCAGTGGATGCGGAACGGAAGGTAAGCAGCATGACGGACACTCCTGGCGATGCACGAAAGAGTTCGAATCGAGGTGCGCATCGTCGCAGATACATCATGTTGCAAACGTGACAAAAAGCAAAGACTATGAATTCCGATATGCCGAAATTGCAATCTTTTGATCTGGAAGAAATGAATGCATGGTTTGAATCCATTTCCGCCTGGACTGCGTAATTCCTGTAACAGCCGCATGGGGCGCGCTGTTTTTCAGTTTTGCCATCCAGGAGGTTTCACCATGCAACGCACACACGACACCGTACAAACCGCAGCGTCGACCACACACGACGCAGACGCGCAAGGCGCGGGCCGCCGCCAGTTCTTCCGCGTGGGCGGCCTGTTCGCTGCCGGGCTGGCCGCATCCAGCGTCCTGGCTCCGGCAACCAGCTGGGCAGGGACGATGTCATCATCCACCTCGGACGACGTCGCCATTCTCAACACTGCACTGGGACTGGAATATCAGGCCATCGCGGCCTATCAGGTGGGTGCGGAGTCCGGGTT
>JBAUTC010000075.1:0-4481 GCA_049582025.1 Thiomonas sp. | reverse complement strand
CCCGCGCACTGGTCAACGCCGCGGGACCATGGGCAGAGCGTCTGCTCAAATTCACCGTGCGCGATGCGGACGGGCAGGCTCCGCACGAGCGCCTGTCGCTGCGTCTGGTGCGCGGCAGCCACATCGTGGTGCCGCGCCTGTTCGCCCATGCGCACGCCTACATCTTCCAGGCCGGCGACGGGCGCATCGTGTTCGCCATCCCCTATGAGCGCAGCTTCACCCTGATCGGCACCACGGATGTCGAAGTGGCAGACCCTGATGGCGCGGAAGCCTGCAGCGACGACGAGGTGGCCTATCTCTGCAATGAGGTGAACCGCTACTTCCGCGCCGCGGTCAAGCCGGAGCAAGTGGTCTGGCGTTACGCCGGGGTACGGCCACTGCTTGAAGATCAAGCGGGCGATGCTAAGGCAGCGACCCGCGACTACAAGCTCGAACTTGACCGCGACGGCGCGCCGCTGCTCACCGTCTGGGGCGGCAAAATCACGACGTTCCGCAGGCTTTCCGAACAGGCCGCAGATCAGGTCTGCGCCGCCCTCGGCGAGACGCGCCCACCCTGGACGCGCACCGCCTTCCTCCCCGGCGGCGACTTGTCTGGATGGATCGGCGCCGCTCAGCGCCCTGACGCCGACTTCGCCCGCTTTGTGCAGGTGGTGCAACAGCGCCATGCGTGGCTGCCGCCTGACCTCGCGCACCGCCTCGCCCGCGCCTATGGCAGCCGCATCGACCGGGTGCTGCGCACGCGGCATGGCAATGCCGCCGCGAAATTGAGCGATCTTGGCACGGAAGTCCTGCCTCATTTGTTCGAGGCCGAGCTGCACTATCTGCGGCGCGTGGAGTGGGCCCAAGGCGCCGACGATGTGCTGTGGCGGCGCAGCAAACTCGGCCTCCACACCAGCGCAAAGGAACAGCAAGCCCTGCGCGACTGGTTTGGCGCACAGCCGCGTTAAACCGATGGCGCTCTGCTGCGGCTGACCGCCAATGTTGGCGGATGCGCCAGAGTTTGATATACGACGCAGTACCGCTCCGTCAGTCGTAGAAGGGTGGCCAGTTGCTCTTCCGAAGCGTCGGTGTCGAGCGTGAACTCCAGGCGGATGTTCTGGAAGCCGATCGGAACTTCCTTGGAAACGCCAAGCGTTCCTCGGAAATCCAGGTCGCCCTCTGCCTTTAGCAAGCCATCCCGCAATTCAATGCCGAGGGACGTGGCGACAGCGTTCAGAGTCACGCCGGCGCAGGCAACCAGAGCTTCGAGCAGCATGTCGCCCGAGCACGCACTTTGGCCATGTCCTCCCGTGGCGGGATGCAACCCGGCAACCACGAGTGCTTTGCCTGTCTCAACCTTGCAGCTAAGCCCTTCACCGATGCGCCCTTGTGCGCGCAGAGTGAAGAGCGCGGCGTCCGGCGACTCGCGGTAGCGCTCTTTCAAAGGAGCCTGTACGGAGCGCAATTCTTCAGCGTTCATGGTGAACTCTCCTCGTATTCGGATCACGGTACCCGGCACTGCAAATCAGCGGGGCGCGGATTCGCGTCGGGCTTCAGGCGCCTGCTCGCCGGCATCTGGCACACCACGCGGAGCCAAGCCTTCAAACGTGCTGGTGCCGACCAAGATAACTGCCAATTCCCAGACTAGGGCAAACCCTCGAAACGGCAACTGCAGTGCTCAAGCGCGGAGACGGCCGTCGCCGGACGCTTTCGGGTACGCCGCTCTCGACGGCGATACGCGCGCGCCAATCGATCAGCCACTTTGGCAAGGATGGAGTTACAGGACCTTTACTCATGGCGGGGAGGCTACGCATTCGCGAACAACGCGACCATGGGCGACATCGTGGCCAACATGAAAAAACCCGCCACTGGGCGGGTTCTTTGCAAAGCGCGAAACAGATCAGCGCTTGGAGAACTGCTTGGCTCGACGGGCACCACGCAGACCCACTTTTTTCCGTTCCACCTCGCGGGCATCGCGGGTAACGAAGCCTGCTTTGGACAGCGCGGGTTTGAGGGTGGCTTCGTAATCGATCAGCGCGCGGGTGATGCCGTGGCGCACCGCACCGGCCTGGCCGGTCTCGCCACCGCCGTGGACGTTGATCTTGATGTCAAAGCTCTCGACGTTCTCGGTGAGAACGAGCGGCTGCTTGACGATCATGATGGAGGTCTGACGGCCGAAGTACTGCTCGACGTCTTTCCCGTTGACCGTGATCTTGCCGGTGCCCTTCTTGATGAAGACCCGGGCCACGGAGCTCTTGCGGCGGCCTGTGCCGTAATTCCAGTTTCCGATCATCGCCTGTCCTTAGATGTCGAGAGTCTTGGGCTGCTGGGCGCTGTGCGGATGCTCTGCACCCCCATAGACCTTGAGCTTCTTGATCATGGCGTAACCGAGCGGGCCTTTGGGCAGCATGCCCTTGACTGCCAGTTCCAGCGCACGGCCGGGGTGACGCGCCTGCATATCCTTGAACTTGGTGGCGTAGATGCCGCCGGGATAGCCGGTGTGACGGTAGTAGGTCTTGTCGTTGGCTTTGTTGCCAGTCACGCGGATCTTGGACGTGTTGACGACAATGATGAAGTCACCGGTATCGACGTGCGGGGTATAGATGGGCTTGTGCTTGCCACGCAGACGGAGGGCCACTTCGCTGGCGACCCGACCGAGAACCTTGTCTGCGGCGTCAATCACGAACCACTCATGCACGACTTCGGCCGGCTTGGCGCTGAAGGTTTTCATGGTTGTTCCTATGAACGATTGTTGAGCGAGAAATGAAGAACCCACCAGTGATGTGCAGCTGATTTGCCAAAGCTGTGTCCAACCTGCGGCACAGCCGCGCCCACCGGCATGAGCATTCTTGGCCCTCGCTCAAAGCCAAAACGCGCCATTATAGACACGTGCGCCGGTTTGTCATAGGCAAGTGTTTGATTTTCCGGAAAGTTGTGGCTGCGCAGAGGCCGCCACCCGCGTGCGACACCCTTTCCCTTGAATTTTGGCTGTCAGCGCCTAAACTATGCTGCACCGCAGCAAACACAGAAGTACCCTCATCATCATGACTCCGCATCCCGATTCGGCACGGTCGGACGACGCTGGCCGCACGCCAGTCGTTCTGCCCTATTTCAACCAGGCGCCCGCCCCCATCATCCCGATCCGCCCGATCGGGCCTGAGCACCGTGCGCAGCTCCTGCGCCATTTTTTGGCTCTCAACACAGACGATCGCTATCTGCGCTTCGGCTACGCCGCGAGCGACGAGCGCATTCGCGCTTACGTCGACTCCATCCATTTCGGCCAGGACGAGATTTTCGGCGTGTTCAACCGCAAGCTCGATCTGCTGGCGGTGGCCCACATTGCCATTGAGTCAGGACAAAAAGAGCGTGCCGAATTCGGTGTTTCCGTGCTGCCGCGTGGTCGCGGACTGGGCATTGGCACCCGGCTGTTCGAGCGTGCTGCGGTGGATGCCCGCAACCATGGACTGCGGGTGCTCTATATGCAGTGCCTGAGCAGCAATGGAGCGATGCTCAAGATCGCCCGCCGCGCCGGGATGAAAGTGCACAACGAAAGCGGCGAGACCGAGGCGTTTCTGGAACTGCCGGACGACAACTACCTCAGCCACCTTGACGCCTTGATGGAAAACCAGACCGGCCAGATTGACTACTGGTTCAAGGCGATGATGCGTCAGTGGCGCCGCCTCTGGCTGTTTGGCCGCAGCGCCAAAATGGCTTGAGGGCAGCCCCGCGTGTTCTTACCCCCTTGGAGACCGACTGGCGCAGCCCTCACGGCAGCCAGCGCGCCACGGCGATGGTCCGCCAGCCGTTGAACTGCTGCCACACCGCCATCACACTGCCAGCCGCATTGACCGCCAACGCCGGGAAGCTGGCCTGCACCGTGGCGAGATCATCTGACACCTGCACGGGCGCCGCCCACCGATGCTGCGACGGGTTGTAGCGCGCCGCCTGCACCTGCAGGCCCTGCGCCCCGTCCTGATACCAGGAGCAGAGCACAATGCCCGCCGGGTCAACCGCGAGGACCGGATTGCCCGCGCTGCGCAGCGCGGGGTTGTCGATCTGTTGCGGCGCAGTCCAGCGCTGCGTGGAAGCATGGAAGCGGGCGGCAAGAATGGCCTCGCGTTGCGCGCCCGGCGGCGGCTGACTGGACTGCTCCCATGCCAGCGTGACATTGCCCGCCGCGTCTGCCGCAAGCGCGGGGGACAGGCCAGGGCCAGTAAATTTGAGCGTTTGCAGGAGATGCACCGCGCTCCAGCGGCCGACTGCTTCGTCTTTCCCGCGTAAGGACTGGCTGACCGCGATACGCCGCTGCGCACCTCGCCCCTGCGTCCACGCAGCCATCACCACGCCTTGCGGTGTCGCGATGACCGCCGGCGACGTTGCGGGCATGCCAGCGGTGCTGATGCGCGTTGGCGCGCTCCACCGCGCACCGGAAGCGTGCAGCTCTGCCGCGTACACCGTCTCCTGACCTGACGCTCCCTGCTGCCAGGCGGCGACCACGCGTC
>JBAUTC010000074.1:0-10267 GCA_049582025.1 Thiomonas sp. | reverse complement strand
AGGTCTGGCAGGCCAAGCGATCCGGCGGCGACGCCTCCGCCCGACAGATAGATGGCGCGAAATCCGGCATGTTGCGCGAGCAGCGCGTGGTTGGCGTTGATCGCTCCCACGATCTGCAGCGGACTTTCCTGCGTGAGAGCGAGGCGGAAGCGCTCGCCTGCGGTGGGTGTGGTCATGCGGTGGCTCTTTGCGGTGCTGTCAATCGAATTGACGGAAAGGAAGGCTGCTGCGACCTGCTGCAGTCGCAGCGTTGCCTGGCTTACAGGAGATGCTGCACGCCCGCCTTTTCTTCTTCCAGTTCCCCCAGGGTCTTGTTGATGCGCTCTTGCGAGAACGCGTCAATCGGCAGATCGCGCACCAGCTGGTATTCGCCGTCCGCGCAGGTGACCGGGAAGCCGAACATGGTGTCTTTGGGAATGCCGTAGGACCCGTCGGACGGAATCCCCATGCTGACCCACTTGCCGTTCGTGCCCAGCGCCCAGTCGTGCATGTGGTCGATGGCAGCGTTTGCGGCTGAAGCCGCCGAGCTGAGGCCTCGTGCCTCGATGATGGCCGCGCCGCGCTTGCCCACGGTGGGCAGGAACACGTCGCTGTTCCAGACCTGGTCATTGATCAGATCCTTGACCGACTGGCCACCCACGGTGGCAAAACGGTAGTCGGCGTACATTGTGGGCGAGTGGTTGCCCCAGACGCAGACTTTTTCCAGATCGGCCACGGCCTTGCCGGTCTTGGCGGCAAGCTGGCTCAAGGCGCGATTGTGATCCAGGCGCAGCATGGCAGTGAAGTTCTTGGATGGCAGATCGGGCGCCGATTTCATCGCGATGTAGGCGTTGGTGTTGGCCGGATTGCCCACCACCAGGGTCTTGACCGTGCGCTTGGCCACGGCGTTGAGGGCCTTGCCTTGCGCGGTGAAGATCTGCGCATTGGCCGAGAGCAGGTCGCGCCGCTCCATGCCAGGGCCACGCGGACGGGCGCCGACCAGCAGGGCGTAGTCCACGTCCTTGAATGCGGTCATCGGATTGTCGTGCGCGCTCATGCTTGCTAGAAGCGGAAAGGCGCAGTCTTCCAGTTCCATCATTACGCCCTTCAGGGCCTTTTGCGCCTTTTCATCGGGAATTTCGAGCAACTGCAGGATGACGGGCTGATCCGCTCCCAACATCTGGCCGGAAGCAATGCGGAACAACAGCGCGTAGCCGATCTGGCCGGCTGCGCCGCTGACGGTGACGCGTACGGGGGCTTTGGACATGGTGATGAACTCCTGGGTCGTTGTCGGTCAATGGCGCTGCGTTCTTGAGTGGAACGCAGCCGCCGTCACACAGATTCCGCCCGGTGGCCTGCGATTGATGGCTTGCATGCCGCCGGTTGGCGGGGGTGCAGGCGTTGTGCACTGCAGTATCCGGGCGAGTGTAGGTCGGGCATTTTCCCACGTCAACAACTCATCTGTCTTATATAAGATGTTTTTTATCAAACTCTGGACAAGGCGGCCCTGCGTATGCTGCAATGCACGACATGATGGTGTCCCGCACTGCTCCCGATCCAGCGCCCGCGGCGCAAGCGCCTGCTGCGTCCAACCCGAGTTTCAGCCCGTTGTACCGGCAGATCAAGGGTTTGATCACGCGCGGCTTGCAGGATGGGGACTGGAAGCCGGGCGAACTCATTCCGAGCGAGTCCGATCTGGCGCGGAAATTCGGCGTCAGCCAGGGTACGGTGCGCAAGGCGGTGGACGAACTCGCTGCTGAAGGCCTGCTGCTGCGCAGGCAAGGACGCGGCACGTTTGTTTCGACCCACCACGAAGAGCGGGTGAAATTTCGTTTTCTGCGACTGGTGCCGGACGCCACTGCCGATGGCGTGCATGCCGTGCCGCAGCCGATGGAGCGGCAATTCCTGGAATGCAAGCGCACCCGCGCCTCGCAAGAGGTGGTGCGGGCCTTGGGCATCAAGTCCGGTGAAAGTGTGACGCAGATCCGGCGTCTGCTGTTGCTCGCGGGCAAGCCTGTAGTGTATGAAGACATCTACTTGCCCGGCCCTGCCTTTCGCGCCTTGACGGCGGAGCGACTGGAGAGCTATCGTGGTCCGCTCTACGCGCTGTTTGAATCGGAGTTTTCCACCCGCATGGTGCGGGCCGAAGAAAGGCTCCGGGCGGTTAATGCAACAGAGCAGGAAGCGCAGCTCCTGCAGGTCAAGGAGGCTGACGCTTTGTTGCTCGTGGAGCGGCTGTCATTCAGCTATGGTGAACTGCCTGCAGAATATCGCCACGGGCTGTACAACACCCAGCATCACCACTATCGCAACGAATTGAGCTGAAACCCCAGAAAACGAAAACGCAGCTGTCGAGCGGAGCGTTCGCATGCTGCAATGCAATAATCTTGAAAAACAAACATCATTCCGAAGCGTTCTGCAGCGCCTTCGAAAAGACCAACAATAAGCATCTTCCCATGCACCTTCAGTTCACAACGAGGACAGCGTCATGACAAAACCTGCTTCGCCGCCGGTCCGCCCGGTTTATCGCAACATCCACATCAGTCAGGTCGTCGGCTACCGTCTGCCGCTGGCCGGTTTGGTGTCCATCTTGCACCGGGTCAGCGGCGCGGTGATGTTTCTTGCCCTGCCGCTGGTGCTTTGGGTGTTCGACGACAGCCTGCGCAGTGCCGACAGTCACGCTGCCATTGCGCAGTTCTTGTCGCACGGGCTCGTCAAATTTATTCTGCTTGGCTTGTTCTGGGCGCTAATGCACCACCTCGTCTCCGGAGTTCGGCATTTGTGGATGGACGCGTTTCATACCGTGAGCAAGGTCCAGGGACGGCAACTGGCGCTCATCACCTTGGTCACGTCGCTAGGTCTGACTGCGCTGTTCGGACTGAAGCTGTTGGGGGTGTACTGAGATGGCTGCAGACAAGATTGTTGGAAACAAGCGTCTGGTGGTTGGCGCGCACTACGGCCTGCGTGACTGGATGGCGCAACGCGTCACAGCTGGCGTGATTGCGGTGTTCGCCCTGGTGCTGATGGCGTATTTCCTCGCCCCCGGTCCGCTCGACTATGCCCGCTGGCACGGCCTGTTTGCGCAGCAGTGGATGAAAGTGCTCACCTTCGTTGCCGTGCTGGCGCTGGTTTATCACGTCTGGGTGGGCATGCGCGACATCTGGATGGATTACGTCAAACCGGTTTCGGTGCGTCTGCTGCTGCAGATCGGCACCATTCTGTGGCTATTGGCTTGCGCGGGCTGGGCCTTGCAAGTGTTGTGGAGAGCGTGAAAATGCAGGTCAGCAATCGCAAATTTGATGTCGTCGTCGTCGGGGCAGGTGGTTCGGGCCTGCGCTGCGCGCTGCAACTGGCGCGTGCAGGTCTGGATGTGGCTGTACTGTCCAAGGTGTTTCCCACGCGCTCGCACACGGTGGCGGCACAGGGCGGTATCGGCGCCTCGCTGGGCAATATGAGCGAGGACAACTGGTACTGGCACATGTTCGACACCGTCAAGGGCTCCGACTATCTCGGTGATCAGGACGCCATCGAGTTCATGTGCCGTGAAGCGCCCAGCGTGGCTTACGAGCTTGAGCATATGGGCATGCCTTTCGACCGCAATCCGGACGGCACCATCTACCAGCGCCCCTTCGGCGGCCACACCGCCAACTTTGGCGAAAAGGCAGTGCAGCGCGCCTGCGCCGCGGCGGACCGGACCGGCCACGCCATGCTGCACACCCTGTATCAGCAGAACGTGGCAGCGCGCACCCACTTTTTCGTCGAGTGGATGGCGCTTGACCTCATCCGCGATGCCGATGGCGACATTCTCGGTGTTGTGGCGCTGGAAATGGAAACCGGTGACGTCACGATCTTCGAGGGCAAGACCACGGTGCTGGCCACTGGCGGGGCGGGGCGCATCTTCGCCGCGTCAACCAATGCCTTTATCAACACAGGGGACGGCCTGGGCATGGCAGCCCGCGCGGGCATTCCACTGCAGGACATGGAGTTCTGGCAGTTCCACCCCACCGGCGTGGCCGGCGCGGGCGTGCTCATTACCGAGGGGGTGCGCGGCGAGGGCGGCATTCTGCTCAACGCCAACGGCGAGCGCTTCATGGAGCGTTACGCGCCGACCTACAAAGACCTCGCGCCGCGCGACTATGTGTCGCGCTCGATGGATCAGGAAATCAAGGAAGGTCGCGGCGCCGGGCCACGCAAGGACCATGTGCTGCTCAAGCTCGACCACCTGGGCGCCGACACCATCATGAAGCGGCTGCCGTCCATTCGGGACATCGCCATCCGCTTTGCCAACGTCGATCCGATCAAAGAGCCGATTCCCGTGGTGCCCACCATCCACTATCAGATGGGCGGCGTGCCGGCGAATATCCACAGCCAGGTGGTCGTGCCGCAAGGCGACAACCCAACGGCAGTGGTCGGCGGGCTGTACGCCATTGGCGAATGCTCCTGCGTGAGTGTGCACGGCGCCAACCGCCTGGGCACGAACTCCTTGCTCGACCTGATGGTGTTCGGGCGTTCGGCCGGCAACCACATCATCGCCAGCGAAGCGCACAAGCGCTCGCACAAACCGCTGCCTGCCGACGCGGCCGATCGCTCACTGGCGCGTCTCGCCCAGCTTGACGCCTCGACCGGCGGCGACGGCAGCCACGTGGTGGCCGACGCCATTCGCGCCGCGATGCAGACGCATTGCGGCGTGTTCCGCACCGAAACGCTCATGTCCGAAGGCGTGCAGGCCATCGCCGACATCGCGGGCCAGGTCGACCGCGTCCACCTCAAAGACAAATCGAAGGTGTTCAACACCGCACGCATCGAGGCGCTGGAGGTCGACAACCTGATCGAAGTCGCCAAGGCCACCATCGTGTCCGCTGAGGCCCGCAAGGAAAGCCGCGGCGCGCACTATCACAACGATCACACCGAACGTGACGATCAGGACTGGCTCAAGCACACCCTGTGGTGGCGTGACGGCAGTCGCCTGAGCTACAAATCGGTGCAGCTCAAGCCCCTGACCGTCGAGCCTTTCAAGCCCAAGGCCCGGACATTCTGACGTATGAACCGCCTGCTTCACCGCGGGCATGAGGAGCGCACATGGACGATACGCGCAAGATGAAATTTTCGATTTACCGCTACGACCCGGACAAGGACGCCAAGCCCTACATGCAGGATTACGAGGTGACGCTGCGGCATACCGACAAGATGCTGCTCGACGCCATCCAGCGCATCAAATGGGAGCTTGACGACTCACTCTCCATCCGCCGTTCCTGCCGCGAGGGCGTGTGCGGCTCGGATGCCATGAACATCAATGGCAAGAACGGTCTGGCTTGCATCACCAACCTGCTCACCCTCAAGGAGCCGGTGGTACTCAAACCGCTGCCGGGTCTGCCGGTCATCCGCGACCTGATCGTGGACATGACCCAGTTCTTCAACCAGTACCACTCGATCAAGCCCTATCTGGTCAACAACACGCCGCCGCCGGAAAAGGAGCGACTTCAAAGCCCGGAAGAGCGCGATGAGCTCAACGGCCTGTACGAGTGCATCCTGTGTGCGAGCTGCTCCACGTCCTGCCCGAGCTTCTGGTGGAACCCGGATAAATTCGTCGGCCCGGCCGGGCTGTTGCAGGCTTACCGCTTCATTGCCGATAGTCGCGATGAAGCTACCGGCGAGCGTCTGGACAACCTCGAAGACCCCTATCGCCTGTTCCGCTGCCACACCATCATGAACTGCGTCGATGTCTGCCCGAAGGAGCTCAATCCGACCAAGGCGATTGGCAAGATCAAGGAAATGATGGTGCGCCGCGCCGTCTGAGAATCCCATGTCGCCAGTCGCAACCCCAGCCGATGCCGCCGATCTCTCGCGTCTGCGCTGGCGCGCGCGGCGCGGCATGCTGGAAAACGATCTGATCCTGCAGCGCTTTTTCGCCCAGTGCGAGGTGCCGTTGAGCACCGCGACGGTGACGGCACTGGGTGCCTTGCTGGCCCTGGACGACAACACACTGTTCGATATTTTTTTGCGCCAAGCCCCCTTGCCGCCAGAATTGGACCAACCTGAGATCCACGATTTGCTCGCGACCCTGCAGCGCTTGTAAATCCAGCCTGTGCAGGTGCGCTTCAATCCAATGCCCGAGGCATGACTTCGGGAGCCGAGTCACCCCACTTCCCGGAGACATTTTCATGACGACCTCTACCGATCAAGCAACTCTATCGTTCAGCGATGGCACCCCCAGCGTGAATTTTCCGATTCACAAAGGCACCATGGGCCCGGACGTGATCGACATTCGTAAGCTCTACGGGCAGACCGGAAAGTTCACCTATGACCCGGGGTTTCTGTCCACCGCGTCGTGCAACTCGGCGATCACCTATATCGATGGTGATAAGGGCGAGCTGCTTTACCGCGGCTATCCCATCGAGCAGATCGCGGTGCAGTGCGATTACATGGAGACCTGCTACCTGATCCTGTACGGAGAGTTGCCCAACGCCGCGCAGAAAAAGGAATTTTCCGATCGTGTCACGCAGCACACGATGGTGAATGAGCAGATGCAGTTTTTCCTGCGCGGCTTCCGTCGTGACGCGCATCCCATGGCGGTGCTCACCGGCCTGGTCGGCGCCATGTCGGCGTTCTATCCCGACTCGATCAATGTCAATGATCCGCATCAGCGCGACATCTCGGCCATCCGCCTCATCGCCAAGATGCCCACGCTGGTCGCCATGGCCTACAAGTACACCATGGGTCAGCCCTACATGTACCCGCAGAACAAGCTGAGCTATGCCGGTAATTTCATGCGCATGATGTGGGCCACCCCGTGTGAGGACTACGTGCCCAACCCGGTGATCGAGCGCGCGCTGGACCGCCTGTTCATCCTGCACGCCGACCACGAGCAGAACGCCTCCACCTCGACGGTGCGGCTGTGCGCGTCCAGCGGTACCAACCCGTTCGCAGCCATCGCCGCCGGCGTGGCCTGCCTCTGGGGGCCGGCCCACGGCGGCGCCAACGAGGCCTGCCTGAACATGCTCGACGAAATCCAGGCCGCTGGCGGCGTGGCCAAAATCGGCGAGTTCATCGACCAGGTGAAGGACAAGAGTTCCTCGGTGCGCCTCATGGGCTTCGGCCACCGGGTCTACAAGAACTACGACCCGCGCGCCAAGCTCATGCGCGAGACCTGCCACGAAGTGCTTGACGCCCTCGGCCTGCACAACGATCCGATGTTCAAGCTGGCCATGACGCTGGAGAAAATCGCCCTCGAGGATGATTACTTCATCCAGCGCAAGCTCTATCCCAACGTCGACTTCTACTCGGGCATTGTGCAGAAGGCCATTGGCGTGCCGGTGTCGCTGTTTACCGCCAATTTTGCGTTGGCGCGCACAGTGGGCTGGATCGCCCAGCTCAATGAGATGCTCACGGACCCGGAATACAAGATCGGCCGTCCGCGCCAATTGTTCACGGGTGCCAAGCACCGCGACGTCAAGCCCATTGCCGAGCGCAGCTGATCCACGAGCCCGTCGGATGTGGCCATCCACGGGCGGCGAACGGGCTGGCCGTGCCCGTGCTCATTTGCCCGAGGCGGGCGGCAGCAGTATGACCAGCTTGAATTCAGGGCGAATGGCGGCGCGCAGGGTCAATTGCTCGTAGGCAACTCGACCGTGCCGGGGATGATGGAAGCGGCGCTCTCCGCCTTCCCGTTCCTGCACGTCATTGAGTCTCCAGAGCGCGGCAAATTCCGGGCTTTGGGCGCGCAGGCCGTCGATCAACTCGCGCACTGGCTCGGTGTGGAGGCGCCGACCGCAGTCCGCGCGGAACTCCGCCACCAAACGCTGCGAGCGCAGCGGCCAGTCCTCAATCAGCGTGCGGGCCTGCGGGTTGAGGAACAGGAAGCGCAGCAAATTGCGGGATTCGTTCTTGGCCGCCGGGTCCGATGGACGCGAGTACCAATCGAGAAACAGATCGGCGGCGAGCGCGTTGCCCGCCGCCACATCCCAGCGCTGATTGAGCACATAAGCCGGACTGTGAATCGCGTGCACGCTGCGCAATACGGCGTCCACGGCCTTTGGCGCCGCCTGCGGTTCGCTAGGGTCGCGGCGTCGCGCCAACTCGAACAGATAGGCGCGTTCCGCCGCAGTGAGTTGGAGCGCCTGCGCCAGCCGCTCCAACGTCCTGGTCGATGGCGCCACCTGCCTGCCCTGCTCTAGCCAGGTGATCCAGGTCGTGCTCACGCCGCAGAGTGCGGCAAGTTCCTCCCGCCGCAGCCCGGGCGCGCGGCGTCGGCCTTCCGCCAAAAGCCCGACTGCTTCTGGCGAAAGGCGGTTGCGATGCAGCCGGATGAAATCGCCCAGCAGCAGCGTGTTGTGTTCGGTCTGCCGAATGGAATCGGGTTTGGCTGGAGCGGGCATGGGGCGTTGCGGCGAGAAAGAGAAGAGTGGTGGATTTTTATACCAGGATATTTTGTCATCTTGTACCAGGAAATCGTGCCCTGTATCTTCTTGTCCATGCATTAAGTGGTAAGAGGCAACACAGGCTCTACAGGGCAATCATGATGAAACAGCACGCTTTGACCGCCAAGCAGTTCGGCACGACCGCGGCAGCCTATCTCTCAAGCGCGGTACACGCGCAGGGCGAAGATTTGCTTCGCCTTGGTTCGCTGGCGCAGCAGCTGCGGGTTGAACAAGTCCTCGATCTGGGTTGTGGCGCGGGCCATGCCAGTTTCGCCCTGGCAGCCGCGGGTGCCCAGGTGACTGCCTACGACCTGGCCCCCGAAATGCTGGACGTGGTGGCGCGCGAGGCGGCGGCGCGGCAATTGTCCGGCGTGAAGACGCAGCAAGGATCGGTCGATGCCCTGCCGTTCGCCGATGGCAGTGTCGATCTGGTGGCGACGCGCTTTTCCGCGCACCACTGGCTCGATGTGCCCGCTGCCCTGCGCGAGGCGCGCCGGGTGTTGAAGCCGGGAGGCACGCTGGTGATCATCGATGCCGTCGCTCCGGAATCGCCGTTGTGCGACACGCTGTTGCAGACGGTCGAAATCCTGCGCGATGCGTCGCATGTGCGCGATTACCGCGTCTCCGAATGGCGCGTTTTGCTCCAGGATGCAGGGTTCTCGGCACCCCAGCCCGACGCTTGGACCCTGACCATGGAATTTGCCACCTGGGTGGCGCGCATACGCACACCGGAGGTGCGGGTGCAGGCCATCCGCGATGTCTTTGCTCGCGCACCGCAGGAGGCGCGTGACGCATTCCGGCTGCAAGCAGACGATTCATTCGATCTGCCCGTGGCCTGGTTGCAGACCCGATCAAGCGCGGCGTAAACCGCGCCAACTAAAATCAATCGTTGACGACAAACCTTGCGCGAACCACGCAAGACGCAGGAGATGCAGATGGGCCGAACGCTGTACGACAAATTGTGGGACGAGCACGTGGTGCGCACCGAGGAAGACGGCACCGCGCTGCTTTATATCGACCGACATCTGGTGCATGAAGTCACCAGTCCGCAGGCCTTCGAAGGCCTGCAACTTGCGGGACGCAAGGTCTGGCGTCTGAGTGCCAATCTGGCCGTGGCCGACCACAATGTACCCACCACCGACCGCGCCGAAGGCATCGCCGATCCGATCTCCCGTCTGCAGGTCGATACGCTCGACGCCAACTGCGCGGCCAGCGGCATCACCGAATTCCGCATGAACGACCGTCGTCAGGGCATTGTCCACGTTATCGGCCCCGAACAGGGCGCCACCCTGCCTGGGATGACCGTGGTCTGCGGCGACTCCCACACCAGCACCCACGGCGCGTTTGGCGCCCTGGCCTTCGGCATCGGTACCAGCGAAGTCGAGCATGTGCTTGCCACCCAAACCCTCCTTGCACCCAAGATGAAAAACATGCTCGTGCGCATGGAAGGACCGCTGCCGGTAGGGTGCCGTGCCAAGGACATCGCGCTGGCCATCATCGGCAAGATCGGCACCGCTGGAGGCACCGGCTACACCATCGAGTTTGCGGGCAGTACCATCGCCGCTCTCAGCATGGAAGGCCGCATGACGCTGTGCAATATGGCCATCGAGGCTGGCGCGCGCGCCGGGTTGGTCGGGGTGGATGACAGCACCATCAACTACGTGCGTGGCCGCCCCTTCGCCCCTGCCGGCGTGGCCTGGGACATGGCCGTGCAGTATTGGCGTGGTCTGCATTCCGACCCCGGCGCCAGGTTCGACCGCGTGGTCACGCTGGATGCGCGCGAACTCGTGCCGCAGGTCACCTGGGGCACTTCGCCCGAAATGGTGCTGCCGATTGACGCCCGTGTGCCGGATCCCGACAAGGAAAAGGAT
>JBAUTC010000073.1:0-9867 GCA_049582025.1 Thiomonas sp. | reverse complement strand
CCCCAGGCCGCGGAACCGCGAGGGCAATGGCTCACCGTTGCCCAAGCCGCGCTGCTTGGTCTGCCTGCTCCGGTACGCAACCTGCTGCATCAGTCCATTCCTGCCAACATGCCACCGCCGCAGACCGTGCTTCAGGGTTGATGCGCATGGGGTCGGACGGCACAACCCTGCGCGGCATCGACCATTTCGACGCGGCACTGAGTCTGCTGCAAGCCGCCTGGGCCCGCACACGAGGCATCCAGGTCTTGGAGGTCCGCCGCAACAGATGATCGATCCGGTCTAAGGCTGGATTGTGAGCTTGCCGCCGGTTTGAACGGACAAGATCAGACGATGGCCAGATGCCCGGTGTCGCTGCCGATGTCGGCGTTGCGTGCGCGCTTGCTGTCGAGCTTGATGCGCAGCCGCAGATCGTTGACCGAATCGGCATTGCGCAGCGCGTCTTCGTAGCTGATCTTTTCGGCGTCGAACAGATCGAACAGCGATTGGTCGAAGGTCTGCATGCCCAGCTCGCGCGAGCGCCGCATCACATCCTTGATCTCGGTGAGCTTGCCCTCGAAGATCTGGTCGGCTATGAGCGGCGAGTTGATCATGATTTCCACCGCCGCGACCCGTCCCTTGCCGGTCTGCAGCGGTACCAGCCGCTGAGACACCAGCGCGCGCAGGTTCAGCGACAGGTCCATCAGCAACTGTGTACGGCGCTCCTCGGGGAAGAAGTTGATGATGCGGTCGAGCGCCTGATTGGCATTGTTGGCATGCAGCGTGGCCAGCACCAGATGGCCCGTTTCGGAAAACACCACCGCGTGCTCCATGGTCTCGCGGTCGCGAATCTCGCCCATGAGAATGACATCCGGTGCCTGGCGCAGGGTGTTCTTCAGCGCGGCTTCCCACGAGTCAGTGTCGAGTCCGACTTCGCGCTGGGTGACGATGCAGTTCTTGTGCGGGTGGACGAACTCGATCGGGTCTTCCACGGTGATGATGTGGCCATGCGAGTTCTCATTGCGGAAGTCAAGCATGGCCGCCATGGAGGTCGATTTTCCCGAGCCCGTGGCGCCGACAAAGATGGTCAACCCGCGCTTGTTCATCGCCAGTGTCTTGAGCACCTGAGGCAATTCATGGGAATCAATCGACGGCAAATCCTGTGGAATCTGCCGCAGCACGATACCGACCTTGCCCTGCTGCAAAAACGCATTGCAGCGAAAGCGGGTGAGTCCAGCCGGCGAAATGGCGAAATTGCATTCCTTGGTGCGCTCGAATTCGGCGGATTGCTTGTCGTTCATGATCGAACGTGCCAGCGCCAGAGTGTGCTGGCTGCTGAGCGCCTGCGACGACAACTTCGACACCGCGCCATCGACCTTGATCGCTGGCGGAAAGTCGGCAGTCAGAAACAGATCAGACCCGCCGCGGCTAATCATCAGCTTGAGCAGATCATTGATGAATTTGGATGCCTGATCACGATCCATACGTCCCCCCGAGTTTCCGCATTCTTGAATTCAGCGGTCCATGGCCAATGGTTGGGCGCATCAACCGCCCGGCGTGGTGGCCGCCACGCGCGCGCTGAGCTTGCGCAAGCGCAGCGACAGCCGACGCGCCAGCGAACCAATCAAACGGCAGGCGGCCGCCGGATCTTGGGCGATCATGCGGTCGAGGTCACCGGCTTCAAGGACGGCGATCTCGCTGTCGCTGAGCGTGGTGCAGTACGACCAGCGTGGCGCCGCGTCGACCAGCGACATTTCGCCCAGCATGCTGCCCGCGCGCACTTCGGTCAGGCGCAGCCGGTCGCCCCAGGGCTGCATGCGATCCACGGCCACGGCCCCGCGCAACAACACCACCATGAAACTGCCCGTCTCGCCTTGGGCGATGAGGTCGGCATTGGCCTTGACGGTGTAGAAGTGGAAATACTTGACGCAACGCTCCAGATCCCCCTGGGTCAGTCCGGCCATGTATTTGTCCTGCTGCCAAAGTTCCAGCAAGCGTTGCCCGCCGGCATTGCGCGAGAGCTTGGTGGCACCGATTTCCGTGGAACGCTGCGACCAGTCCACGACGCTGTCGAGGCTGCTCACTTCCGCGTCATGAAAACCAGTTGTGAAGAACTGGGATTCAAGCGCGTCGTCCACCGCGTCTTTGCGGGATGCGCCGAGGATTTTTTCAAAGAGTTTCATGGCCTACCGTGTGCGTGCTGATCTGAATGTGCTTTTTACATGCAAGGCAACATCGCTCAAGCGCCGGGGAAGTTTTCCGGCTGCTTGGCCTTTGTTCGTGCCTCTGTGGACGAGACCATGTTGCGCTTGACCAGATCGGCCAGGTTTTGATCGAGTGTCTGCATGCCGAACGACTGGCTGGTCTGGATCATGGAATACATCTGCGCAATCTTGTTTTCGCGGATGAGGTTGCGGATGGCGGGGGTGCCGATCATGATTTCGTGCGCCGCCACCCGGCCGGATCCATCCTTCTTTTTGCACAGCGTTTGCGAGATCACGCCAATCAGCGCCTCCGACAACATGGCGCGCACCATCTCCTTTTCTTCCGCCGGAAACACGTCGACAATGCGGTCGATGGTCTTGGGCGCTGACGAGGTGTGCAGCGTGGCGAACACCAAGTGGCCGGTCTCCGAGGCTGTGAGCGCGAGGCGGATGGTTTCGAGATCGCGCATTTCCCCCACCAGAATGGCATCGGGGTCTTCGCGCAACGCAGAGCGCAAGGCATTGGAAAAACTCAGGGTATGCGGGCCGACTTCACGCTGGTTGATCAGCGCCTTTTTGGACTGATGCACAAACTCGATCGGGTCTTCGATGGTCAGGATGTGCCCGTACTCGGTCTCGTTGTAATGGTTGATCATCGCCGCCAGGGTGGTCGACTTGCCCGAACCCGTGGGCCCTGTCACCAGCACCAGGCCCCGCGGCTTGAGCGCCAGTTCCGCAAAAATCTTGGGGGCGTTCAAATCATCAAGCGTCAGCACCTTGCTCGGAATGGTGCGAAATACCGCCGCCGCGCCGCGCGCCTGATTGAAGGCGTTGACGCGAAAACGCGCAAGCGAGGGGATCTCGAAGGAAAAATCCACCTCCAGAAACTCTTCGTAGTGCTTGCGCTGCGAGTCGCTCATGATGTCGTACACCATGGCGTGCACCGCCTTGTGGTCGAGCGGCTCGACGTTGATGCGTCGCACGTCGCCGTGCACGCGGATCATGGGCGGCAGGCCAGCCGACAGGTGCAGATCGGATGCGTCATTCTTGACGCTGAAAGCGAGCAGTTGCGTAATGTCCAAGCGATGTCTCCCCCGAGCAAGCTTGTGCGTGATCGATTGGGCTATCTTAAGGTCAGAACTACATTTTTCCGCAATTCGCCGCCCCGATAGGCGCGGATTTGTTGTATCAACCCCCCGATTTGTCCGTCCATGTCACTGAATCAGCACTTCGCGACGGTGCGCCAGCGCATCGAGCAGGCCGCCAAGATTGCAGGCCGCGACCCGAAGTCGGTCGCCCTGCTGGCCGTATCCAAGACTTTTTCAGCTGCGGACGTCGCCCGCGTCGCGGCACTTGGTCAAACCGCCTTCGGCGAAAACTATGTGCAGGAAGCGGTGGACAAAATCACCGCCCTGCGCCCGCAATGGCCGACGCTGCAATGGCACTTCATCGGCCCGCTTCAGAGCAATAAGACCCGCGATGTGGCCACCAACTTCGACTGGGTCCACAGCATCGACCGGCTCAAACTGGCCAAACGCCTGAGCGACCAACGCCCATCGGAACTTGGCCCGCTGCAGGTCTGCGTTCAGGTGAACGTGGACGGCGAGGCCAGCAAGAGCGGCGTTCCCCCTGAGGACGCCAGTGCGCTGGCCGCTGCCGTGGCCGCGCTGCCGAACCTGCACCTGCGCGGACTGATGTGCATTCCTGAAGCGCGCGCCGACTTGGCCGCGCAGCGCGCACCCTTCGCCCGCCTGCGCCAGTTGCGCGACGCCATCGCCGCCGAACACGGCCTGACGCTCGACACACTGTCGATGGGCATGAGCGCCGACATCGAGGCCGCCGTGCTCGAAGGCGCCACCCTGGTCCGCGTCGGTAGCGCGCTGTTCGGTACGCGCCCGCGTCCGACTCCATCGCAGCCTGGCCAGCCCGACTGACGACGGCGTCGACTGCACCGCGTGCCCGCTACAGACAATGCGCAGTATCTCGAGTGCCCATTGCTCCCCGGTCAGGAACGCCAGGTCCTGTTCGCGCTGTGGCAGGCGCAGCCGTGCCTCGAGCCCGCCGCCCTCGCGGTTGCGCAGTTCCAGCGCTCCGCCGTGAAGGCGGGCAATGCGATCGGCCACGGCTAGCCCCAAGCCACTGCCCTTGCTACCGTCGCCACGAATGAAAAGCTGCACGAGCCGATGACGGTCACCCGGTGCAACTCCGGGGCCACGATTCAGCACTGCCAGTTCGGCCCCACCCGAGACGCAGCGCAGACGCACGCCGACCATCCCGCCGGCGTGCCTGGCCGCGTTGTCCACCAGATTCATCACCGCCCGTCGCAGTGCGACCGGCCGACCTTGCATCGCGCACGAGACCGGCAACTCGAACTGAAGCCGATCGGCAGGCATCGCGTCCAACGCCGCACGCTGCACCAGCGCCGTAAGGTCCACCGTTTCTGGCACTTCGTCCGTGCCGACACGGGCGAAGTCGATGAACTGTCCGACTATGGCGTCCGCCGTGGCGATGCTGCGCTTCATGGTGTCAACCAACTCGGCATCAGCGTCATGCGGCAGCATTTCCACACACAGCCGCAGCTTGGCGAGGGGCGTGCGCAAATCGTGCGAAATTCCCGCCAGCATCACCGCACGGTCACGATCAGCCTGCTCCAGACTAGCAGCCATAGCGCCAAAACTGTGCGCCACCTGGGCAATCTCGGGGGGCGCGTCGCGCGGGAGCAGACCGGGTTGCCGCCCCGCGCCCACCGCCTCTGCAGCAGCAACCAGCGCCCGCATCGGACGGTGCACTGTGCGTTGAATGACCAAGGCGCCCAGCAGGGCCAATGCCGCGCTGATCGCGGTACCGAACAGCAATAGCAAACGCAGACTCGGCAGCAGGCCGGCGCTCGCAAAGCCGATCCAGTAGTCGCGACCTCCCAGGCGCATCTCCACCCACATGCGCGCGCCGCCCTCACGTTCCCAGTGCAGACGATACCCCGCGCCCAGCATCCTGCGCAGAGGTCGCAGCAGCAAGGCGATTCCTGGAGAAGTACGCGCCGAGAACGACGGCGGCACCGCGTCTGCCGGGACAATCCGGAGGCCATCTCCAGCCTGGTTCAGCGCATCCACGTAGGCCGCACGTTCCGCTGGCGGCAGACGCTGCAACGCCAGGTTGATGGCATCCACACTCGCCCGGATGTAGTCGGCCAGGCGCTCCAGCCGCGGACGCTGCGCCAGTTCACGGAACACCACGAAGTTGGTGACCTGGCTGGCGACGATCAGCGCAACGATGAGCCAAAGGCTGCGCGCAAACAGACTCATCCGCCATGCGGAACCGGCTACCACACTCATGGCGTCGAGCCGTCCGGAGCGAACACGTAGCCGACGCCCCAGACAGTCTGGATGTAGCGCGGCGCCCCAGGGTCGTTCTCGATCAGGCGCCGCAGCCGCAGCACGCGGATATCGACGCTGCGCCCGGTGGCATCGTGGTCACGCCCGTGAGCCAGCTCCAGCAGCCGCTCGCGCCCCAGCGCTCGCCCCGGATGACTGGCCAGCGCCGCAAGCAGGGCAAACTCCCCCGAGGTCAGCACGACGGTCTCGCCTTCCCGCTCCAGGGTGCGGGCCGTCAGGTCCAGGACGCACTGGCCGAAGCGGATAAGGCCACCGGGCTGCCCTGCCGGAGTCACACCCAGCATGGCCTGCCGGCGCAACATCGCCTGAATGCGCGCCAGCAGTTCTCGCGGCTCGAAGGGTTTGGGCAGGTAGTCGTCGGCGCCCATTGCCAGACCGAGGATGCGATCGACCGGCTCACCGCGCGCGGTGAGCATCAGCACCGGAAGTGTCTCACCCTGCGCTCGCAGGCGGCGCAGCACCGACAGCCCGTCCTCGCCGGGCATCATCAGATCCAGGATGAGCAGGTCGAAGGGCTCGCGGGCGAGCAGCCGGTCCAGCTGTGTCGCGTCTTCCACGGCGCGCACTTGCAGGCCCATGCTGCCCAGGTAGCGCTGCAGCAGCGCCCGCAGTTCGGCTTCATCGTCAAGGATGAGGATCTTGGCGTCATCGCGATGGCTCATGGCGGATCAGGTGACCGGACTCAGGCTGGATCGTATCGGCCAAGGATGTCCTCCCGGCTCGATTTGATTTCAAACCATTTCAAACACGCCGCTTTGCAATCTCCCGAGATCGACTCCGCATCATCCTGGTCCCACGGCGCCCGCATCCCGCGCTCAATGCGAGGTGGGTGCTCGCGTCAGGGAATTCGCCGTTGCTCCGCATCGCCGGGCAGCGCCATCCAACCTAACCTGGAGGACTGCATCATGCGACACGCCATCCGATCCACCGGCCTGATCGACCGGTTTCTCAACGCCATCGCGTTTCATTGAGTCCAACCATGGTCCGCCTGACCGCGCTGTTCTCTGCCGCCCCCTGATCGTCCGACTCACCTCCGGCCTGTTTCTCACTGCCTGGCTCATCCGTGCTGCGCAAGCCGCGCCGCCTCTGCAGACCCGCATTGCCGCCGCCGCTGCCACGGCGCAAAGCACCCGCAACGCCTGTTTGGGAGTGCGGCCGTTCCGTTCTATTGGGAGAGCGGCGACAGCCGCCGCACGCAAGCCTCGGGCTCGGTGGACCGGCCCGACCACAGTGGCCCGCCCACCTACGACGCGCTCACTGTTATGGCCATCGCCTCCGCGTCCAAATGGCCTTTTGCCGCCTATGCGGTGCAGCACACCCAGGGCCACCTCACACCGTCGCAGATTTCCATGCTGAACTTCACCAGCGGCTATGCCGATCTTCGCTTCTGCCGGCGCTGGCAGACCGTGGACCAATGCCTGGCGATGCCGGGCAACGGCGTGCTCTCACCCAGCGACATTGGCACATTCCACTACGGGGACGGCCACATAGAGCAACTGGCGCACGATCTTGGCCTGGGCAACGCTGACGACGCGGCGCTCGCTGCTGCAGTGCGCGCCGAGCTGGGTAACCGCATCCGCTTCACCTACTCTCAGCCGCAGCCCGCTGGCGGCATGGTGATGAATTCCGCCAGCTATGCCCTGTTCCTGCGCAAGTTGATGCGCGGCGAACTCCTTCTCGGCAGCATGCTGCAGGCCGACGCCGTCTGCGCCGATCCCGCTACCTGCCCCGCAAAGGCAACCTTCAGTCCGGCGCCACCTGGCAGCGGCTGGCTCTACGGCCTGGGCCACTGGATCGAAGGTCCACCGGGAACGGCTCAGGCAGTGTCCAGCAGCGCCGGTGCTTTCGGCTTCTATCCCTGGATCAGCGCCGACCAGCGCTGGTACGGCATCGTCGCGCGTCGGGCCTTCGGCTTCGGAGCCGGCGTTCCTTCGGCGCGCTGTGGCGCACTGATCCGACAGGCATGGATCAGCGGCGTGGCGCAGTAACTGATCCCATCCGCCCACCTCAGGAAAATCCCCATGAAACAAGACCCGCTTTCGCGACGGCCGCCTCAGCGCGGCCAAGGCCCCGGCTACCATGCCGCTCCAGCAGCGGGCGGAGCTGCGCCAGCGGCTTGCGAGCCGATAATGTTCCCTGCCCCATACCGGTCAGGTGCCGCCATGACACGCTTGCACATGCTTTTCTTCAGCCTTCCCGCAGTGCTGCTGCTGACCGCCTGCGGTGGCGGTGGCGGCGCCACTGCGCCTGTGGCCAGCGCACCCGCGGCCGCCCCCACCATGGCGCAGCGCGCGGCGGCTGCCACCAGCACGGCACAGGACAACGCGAATTGCACGGCCGACCAGCCGTTTTACTGGGAGATTGGCGACGTGACCCAGCGCCTGGCCTCCGGCTCGATCAATTCACCCGCGGATGGGAGCACGCCGGTCTACACCGCGTCGACCGTCATGAACGTCGCCTCGGCGTCGAAGTGGATCTACGCCGCCTACGTCGTGCAGAAACGAGGTGGGGTGCTGAGCACCGCGGACGTCAAATTCCTCAACTTCAACAGCGGCTACGTCAGTTTCTCCACCTGCCTGCCTGGGCAAACGGTGGACGCATGCGTCCAGTATCAGAACAACGGGGTCTATACGGCTGCCGCCGACGGCCTTTTCAGCTATGGCGGCGGGCATATGGAAAAGCATGCGGACTTGCTCGGCCTCGGCCCGCTGGACAACGCCGGTCTGGCGACCGAGATCCAGTCGCAAATTGGCAGCGACGTTGCCATTGCCTATAGCCAGCCGCAACTGGCGGGCGGCGTTGTCACTGACGCGGATGCCTACGCACTGTTCCTGCGCAAGATGCTCGACGGCACACTGCTGATCGGCGGAATGCTCGGCACGCACGCCGTGTGCACCAACCCGGTCACCTGCCCGACCGCAACCACACTCAACACGCCTGTGCCGGACACCGAGAGCTGGCAGTACTCACTTGGACACTGGGTCGAGGATGACCCGACCGTCGGCGACGGAGCGTTCAGCAGCGCCGGGACCTTTGGCTTCTATCCCTGGATCGACGCCACCAAGACTTGGTACGGCATCCTCGCCCGCCGCACGTCCGCCAGCAATTCTGGCTACGCCTCCGCCGAATGCGGACGCATGATCCGTAAGGCCTGGGTCAGCGGGGTAGCGCAGTGAGCGTGAACGTACCTCCGCATGATGACCACTCACCGGAGGGCACCTTTGCGATGATCTGCAGACGCGTGCGGGTGAGCGGCCGGGTGCAGGGCGTGTCCTTCCGCGCCTTCACGCGCATGCAGGCCGACCGCCTTCGGCTGGACGGCCACGCGATCAATCTGTCCGATGGCCGGGTGGAGGTGCTGGTCTGCGGTGACGCGCAAGCGGTGGATGCCCTGGTGCGCTGGCTGCACGTGGGCCCGCCGGCGGCGCGGGTGGATGCGGTTGACGTCGAAGACGCCAGCGACGCCGACTGCCCGGCCGGCTTTCGCATCGGCTGAGCAGCGCGGATGCGGGCGGGCATCGTCCCGCCACGCGCCGCGGAAACACGCTGCGATACCACAGTTCGGGATACCCACATGCCAGCAAGTAGTTCTAACACGAACTACTCTGATTGCCACGTCGCGCGCCCCATACAGGGCGCCCGCCATGTCCACCCCATTCCCGAAGGATCCACCATGAGCAAAGTCATCGTCGTCTACCACTCCGGCTACGGCCACACCCGCCGCGTGGCGCAACACGTCGCCGAAGGCGCAAGCGCCGAACTGATCGAGATCGATGCCGAGGGCAACGTGCCCGCGGATAGTTTCGACAAGATGGACGCTGCGAACGCCATCATCTTCGGCGCCCCGACCTACATGGGCAGCCCGAGCTGGCAGTTCAAGAAATTCGCCGATGCCACCTCCAAGGCCTGGTTCACCCGCGCCTGGCAGGACAAGGTGTTCGGCGGCTTTACCAACAGCGCCAGTCTCAACGGCGACAAGCAGGTGTCGCTGATCGCCATGCAGACCCTCGCCTCGCAACACGGCGGCGTGTGGGTCAGCCTGGGCCTGCCGCCCAGCAACTCCAAGGCCGCTACCCGCAACGATCAAAACAACCTCGGCGGCTCCGTGGGCCTGCTGGTCCAGTCACCGTCCGACGCCAGCGTGGACGAGATCCCGCAGGGCGACCTCGACACCGCGACCCGATACGGCAAACGTGTCGTCGGCATCGCCACCAAACTGTTCGCCAACTGAAGCCAGCTGCGATAGCCCGGCAGACCGCGCCGGGCAGCGCCTCACGCGACCGCGCCTTCTGCGG
>JBAUTC010000072.1:0-14145 GCA_049582025.1 Thiomonas sp. | reverse complement strand
CAGATGGGCGGCCAGCAAGCCATTCTTGCTTCGTAACTTTGCGCATCGCATCAATCTTTGCTGAAATGACTGTAGCTCCTCAACAGGAGTCGGCTTAAACACATTGGTTTACGTGTCAGGCAGGCCCGGCTCCCGGGCAGGTTGTTCAACAATTCTCTGGAGATGTACTCATGAAAAAAACCCTCCTCTCGCTGGCGCTGTTCGGCGCATTCAGCGGTGTGGCCATGGCTGCTGACAGCGTTCAGCTGTACGGTATCGTCGACCTCGGCGTCGAGCACCTGAGCTTTGACAACACCAGCGTCAACCGTCTGGGCTCCGGCATTCAGTCTGGCTCGCGTATCGGCGTCAAGGGCAGTGAAGATCTGGGCGGCGGTCTGTCCGCGTTCTTCCAGGCTGAAACCGGCTTCTGCGCCAACGGCAACAATGGCAGTGCCTTTGGTGGTGCTGGTCAAGGCGCCCAAAACCAAGCTGGCAACAGCTATTGCACCAGCGGTTCGACCTTCATGGGCCGGACCAGCGTCGTCGGCCTGACCGGCGGCTTCGGTACCGTGGAAGCGGGCCGCATGTACAGCCCGTACTTCAACGCTGCCGGTTCTGTTGATCCGTTCGGCACCGGCCTGACTGGCTCGCTGACCAACACCAACCAAGCCCTGTTGACCTATGTGCGTCTGTCGCAAACAGTTGCCTACGTCACGCCTAACATCGCTGGCTTCCAAGGTACTGTGGCTTACGGCTTCGGCGCACAGCCCGGCAATACCTCGAACGGGCAAGCCTATGACCTGCAAGGCCAGTACAACAACGGCCCGATCCTGGTTGGTGTTGACTACCTGCATCACAACCTGACCGATGTGACCCTTGTTGACGGCTACGGAACCAACAAGCTGACCTCGCTGTATGGTTCGTACGACTTCGGCGTGGCCAAGCTGGGTGGTTACTACGCACAGCAGAAGTTCAATACCAACCAGCCGGTTCAAGGCCAAGACCAGCGCGTGTGGATGCTGGGTGTGACCGTGCCGGTCGGCCCGGGCGCGATCCTGGCTTCCTATAGCCAGATCAAGGACCAGAACGTTGCTGCGAACAAGTCCAAGATGTACGCGATCGGCTACACCTATGCCTTGTCCAAGCGCACCAACCTGTACACCTCCTATGCACGTATGACCAATGACGGCGCAAACGACCTGTACGTTGGTGATGCCACCATTGCTGGTGCAGGCACTGTTGGTGGTGCGTCCGCCAGCGGCTTCGCCCTGGGCATCCGTCACAAGTTCTAATCAGCGCAAGCTGCCTAGTCTTTGATGTTAAAAGCCGCCTTAGGGCGGCTTTTTTACGTCTATCCATTGCGTCAAGAAAAACCGAGAATGCATGACACAGCGGACACCCAGACCGCGCAGGGAGCTTATTCCATGCAGATTGTTCTTCCCGTTGACGGTTCCAGTTTCACCACGCGCGCGGCACAGGTGCTGGTCCAGCAGGTCAGGCAGTACGCCGTGCCGCCGCAGATAGTGCTGTTCACGGTTGCGCGGCCAATCGGCACTCCCTTGGCGCGCGCGCAACTCAGCAAGGCCACGCTCGACACGTATTACAGCGACGTGAGCGCGCAGGCGCTCGCCCCGGCGGAAGCGGTGTTGCGTGATGCCGGGCTGACCTTTGCCGCGCACCACGCGGTGGGTGATCCTGCGGAGCAGATTGCCGCCGAGATCAAGCGCCTGCAACCCGATCTCGTCATCATGGGCACGCACGGCCATTCGGCGCTCAAGGGATTTGTCATGGGCTCTGTGGCAAGCAAGGTGGTGGCGTCAACCACGGTACCGGTGCTGCTGGTGCGCTGAACCTACGGGGCGGCGCCGGTCAACGCTGGCTCAGTGCATTGCCGACCAGTTTGGAGGTGATGTCCACAATCTGGATCATGCGGTCGTAGGCCATGCGGGTGGGACCGATGACGCCCAGTGTCCCGACCACCTTGCCGTCAGCCGCGTACGGCGCGGTGATCACCGAGAGCTCTTCGAAAGGCACGGCTTCGCTTTCGCCGCCAATGTAAATGCGCACGCCATCGGCCTTGGCCGATGCATCCATCAGTTTGAGCAACTGGGCCTTTTGCTCGAACAGGTCGAACAATTGCCGCAGCTTGCCGATGTTGCCTGCGAGATCGCCGACGCCGAGGAGTTGCTGCTGACCAGCGATGACCACCTGGTCCTGTGTCTGGCTCAGGGCCTGGCTTCCGGCTTCCACGCCGGCCTGCATGAGGGCGACGAGTTCGGTGCGCAGATGCTCCACCTCGCTGCCAAGTCTTTGAGCGACCTGCTCGAAACTCATTCCTGAAAAATGGGCGTTGAGGTAGTTGGTGGCGGTGTTGAGTTCGCTCTGGTTCAAGGCGTGCGGCCAGTGCAGCATGCGGTTCTGCACGTCCCCTTCGGGGCTGACGATGATGAGCAGGATGCGCTGTTCGCCCAGGCGCAGAAATTCGATGTGACGGAACGTGCCGCTGCGCTGCGGCGCGAGCACCACGCCGACGAATTGCGACAGGCTGGACATGAGCTGGGCAGCCCGTGCCATGACTTGCTGCGGCGGCGCGGTGTTGATGTGCTGCTGCAAGGTGTGCTGTAGCAGATCGGCCTGCGTTTGCGGGTGCGCGGTCAGCATGGCATCGACAAACACGCGGTAGCCGCGTGGCGTGGGGATGCGGCCGGCCGAGGTGTGGGGGCTGGCGATCAGCCCCATGTCTTCCAGATCGGCCATGACATTGCGGATGGTCGCCGCGGATAGTTCCAGCCCGGACGCCCGCGACAGCGTGCGCGACCCCACCGGCTGACCGTCGGCGATGTAGTGTTCGATCAGGGTTTTGAGCAGCAGGCGGGAGCGTTCGTCCATGTGCAAATTTTAGGGTGGCGACGGGGATGCCGCGCAGAGAATGATGCACATGATGCGGCTGTGCTGTAATTTGTCACAGCGGCGGGTCTTCCCCGCCGGTTTCTTGCGCTCAATGTCCCCATGTCCAGTCCCGCGTTCCAGCACGTCTTGCTGATCGGAAAGTATCAGGCGCCCCATGCGCAGCGCATGCTCGGTGAGATTGCGGCACGTCTGAGCCGCGCCGGGGTCGAGGTGTGGCTGGGCGAATTGACAGCGCCGCACACCGAACTGCCGTATCCCGTATTGGGCAGCAATGAACTGGCCGCGCGCACCGCGCAGGGCGGCTGGGTGGCGGTGGTGCTGGGTGGAGACGGCACCATGCTGGGTGCTGCTCGACGACTGGCACCGTTGAACGTGCCGCTGGTGGGCATCAATGCAGGTCGGCTGGGCTTCATCACCGACATCGCCGACAGCGCCTGGGAAGAGGCGATCGATGGCCTGCTGGCGGGGGACTTCGAGCGCGAGGAGCGCGCCATGCTCAGTGGCGCGGTGGAGCGAGTCGGCCAGACCATTTTTAATGCCATTGCCGTCAACGACGTGGTGGTCAATCGCAACGGAGCGTCGGGGCTGGTGGAACTGAAGGTGGACGTGGATGGCCGCTTCATGTACGTGCAACGGGCCGACGGTTTGATCGTGGCCACGCCTACTGGGTCGACGGCATATGCGCTGTCGGCGTACGGTCCGATTCTCCATCCAAGCGTGGACGGCGTGGTGCTGGTGCCGATTGCGCCGCACACACTGTCGAATCGTCCCATCGTGCTGCCGGGACGGGCAGAGATCGTCATCGAGGTGGTGACGCCGCGCGATGTCAGCGTGAACTTCGATATGCAGAGCTACGCCGAGCTCATCGGCGGCGACCGCATCCGCATCGGACTGGCGCCATATTGCTGCGTGTTCCTGCACCCGCCGGGCTGGAGCTATTTTTCAACTCTTCGCAAAAAGCTGCACTGGCATGAAATTCCCGATGAGTCCTGATTTCCCTGTCGTCTTTGCCAACGCCTGAAGCCATGCTGTTGCACCTGCATTTGCGCGACTTTGTCATCGTGCCTGAACTCGACATCGATCTGGCCGCAGGGTTTACCGTGCTCACCGGCGAGACGGGCGCGGGCAAGTCCATCCTGATTGACGCACTCAAGCTCGTTTTGGGCGAGCGTGCAGACAGCGGCGTGGTGCGCGCGGGGGCGCCGCGCGCGGAAATCAGCGCCGAGTTCAGCCTGAGCGCAAATCTGGCGAGCTGGCTGGACGAACAGGGCTTTTCGACAGAGGGCGACAGTGTGCTGCTGCGCCGGGTGATCGACGTGCAGGGGAAGACGCGCGGTTTCGTCAACGGCAGCCCGGCCACCGCGGCGCAACTCAAGGCAGCAGGCGAGATGCTGGTGGACATCCATGGCCAGCACGCCTACCAGGGATTGGTGCGGCGCGAGGTTGTCACGGGCCTGCTCGACGCCTACGCGGGTGCGCAGACCGAGGCGCAGGCCGTGGCGCAGGCCTGGAACCAGTGGCGCGATGCGCAGCGGGCACTGCAGCAGGCTCAGCTCGACGCGGGTGCGCTGGCCGAAGAACGCGAGCGCCTGCAGTGGCAGTGCGAAGAACTCGATCGTCTGCTCCCGCTGGAGGGCGAATGGGCGACGCTGGAAGCCGATCACAAGCGTCTGGCACATGTCAGCAGCCTCCTCGAGGACTTTGCGACGGCAGAAAGCGCACTCGATGGCGAGGACCTCGGAGCGTTGCCGCTGCTCGCACAGGCGCAGCAGGCGCTGGAACAGGCCGCACAGGTGGACGCCAGCCTGCTGCCGCTGGTGCAGCAGATCGAGTCGGCGCACACCAGCCTGCGCGACCTCAGCCATGCATTGCACCGCCTGGCCGAACGCACCGAGGCCGATCCGCAGCGCCTCGCCGAGCTGGACGCACGGTTGGCAAACTGGATGAACCTGGCGCGCAAACACCGCGTGCCAGCCGCAGACCTGCCGCAAGCCCACAGCGCGGTGCGCGACAAGCTGGCCGAGCTCGACCGTAGTGCCGATCTGCCCGCGTTGGAAAGGACCGAGCAAGTGGCCCAGGCGGCGCTGCAACAGGCTGCCACCAAGCTAACGGCCAAGCGCCGCAAGGCAGCGCAGCAGCTCACCAAGGCCGTGCAGGCTGCCATGCAGGAACTCGGCATGCCCGGCGGCCGTTTTGACGTGGCGCTGACGCCACTGGACGCGGTGGGCACACGTGGTGCGGAGGCGGTGGAACTGCAGGTGGCCGCACACCCCGGTGCGGAACTGCGCGCCCTGGGAAAGGTGGCCAGCGGCGGCGAGCTATCGCGTATCGCCTTGGCCGTTGCCGTCACCACGAGCGCACTGCAAGATGCTGGCACGCTGATTTTCGACGAGGTGGATGCCGGCATCGGCGGTGCGGTGGCGCAGACGGTCGGGCGCTTGCTGCGCAAACTGGGCCGCGACCGGCAGGTGCTCGCAGTGACGCACTTGGCGCAGGTTGCGGCTTGCGCACAGCAGCATTTCGCCGTGCGCAAGCTCAGCAGCGGCAAGCAGACCGCCAGCATGCTCGACGCCTTGGAACTGTCACAACGGCAAAGCGAGATCGCCCGTATGCTGGGCGGCAATGCGCAGTCCAATGCTGCGCTGGAGCATGCGCGTGAATTGCTTGCGGCTTGCGAAGCAAGTTGAGATCCGCTCAAACCTGACCGTCCTATTCGCCATGAGCACGCCTGACGCATTTCCCGCCCAGCCGCCTGAAGACCCACGTTCCACACATCAGCTCGTGCTGATTTCCGGACTGTCCGGTTCCGGCAAATCGGTGGCGCTGACTGCGCTGGAGGATTCCGGCTATTACTGCGTGGACAATCTGCCGCCGCAGCTCATCAAGCCGCTGGTCGAGCAGACCCGCGCGTCGGGGCAGCTGCGCGTGGCCGTGGCGGTGGACGCCCGCAGCGCGGAGTCGCTGGATGACGTGCCTGCCTTGCTCACGGACTTGCGCGCGCTCTGCGAGGTGCACGCGATCTATCTCGACTGTGCCACCGACACCTTGGTGCAGCGGTTTTCCGAAACCCGCCGCCGTCACCCGTTGACCAGCCGCGTCACCGCGCAACACGAGGGCAACCCCGCGGCGGCGCGCGGCGAGAGCTATGCCAACGCGCTAATCGAGTCCATCGAACTGGAGCGCGAGCTATTGAGCCCAGTGGCGGAAATCGGCCTGCATATTGACACCAGCCAGATGAAATCGGCCCAACTGCGCGAATGGATCAAGCAGACCGTGCGGGTACAGGCCTCGCAGATGGTGGTGATGTTCGAGTCGTTCGCCTTTAAGCGCGGCGTGCCGCTCGATGCGGACTATGTGTTCGACGTGCGCATGCTGCCCAACCCGCATTACGATCCGGCGCTGCGTCCGCTCACAGGGCGCGACGCGCCAGTGGCCGACTTTCTGCTGCACCAGCCCGAGGTGTTGCAGATGCAGGCCGACATCGCCGGCTTTCTGCAGCGCTGGCTGCCCAAGCTGGCGGCCGACCATCGCAGCTATGTGGGCGTGGCCATCGGCTGCACTGGCGGGCAGCATCGCTCGGTGTATCTGAGCGAGCAGCTGAGCCGCGCGTTCGGTGGGCAGTACACCGTGTTACTGCGTCACCGTGAGTTGGGCGCCAAGGAGCAGTGACCCGCGTCTGCCGCCGGGCCGTTGCCCAGGGCAAGCGGCGGCGGCTCGGCAAAGCGGTTGTGCGGCGTGCTGCCGCGCCAGTCAAGCAGCAGCAACACGAGCACGGCAGCCCAGAAAAGCGCGACGGCCCAAGGGAATTTGCGTCGCATCATCGGCTCCTTCAATCCGTCATACCCAATTGATGACGCACGCGCACACCGAGTAGGCTGCCGGCGAACGCGCAGCCAAACCACACCCAGCCATGCAGGCTGCCAGTGGCGATGCCGGAGAAATAGGCGCCCACATTGCAGCCGAACGCCAGACGCGAGCTATAGCCCAGCAGCAGCCCGGCGAATATGGATGCCAGCCATTGCCTGGGAGGCAGCGCTACTTTTGGGCTGGCCTTTCCCCTCCAGCTTGCGGCGATGAGCGCCCCGAACAACATGCCAAGATCAGTGATGCTGGTGTTGTCCGCCAGCACGCTGGCATGCAACTGTGCCTGCTTTGCCGGCAGTCCCCAGAAGGCGTTGTGACTCAGATCCACGCCCAGCGCCTGCACGATCTTGGCGCCCCACAGCCCCAGGCCGTAGACGATGCCCCAGGGTTGTCCGCCGACCACCAGATTGGCGGCGGCGAGCAGACCCAGACCGATGGCCGCCCACCACACTGCGGTCCCTTTCCAGCGCGAAGGCCCCGATCCACGCCACCGCCAGAGCGCCGCGGCCAGCAGGGACAGCGTGACCAGCTGCGCGGCCAGTGTCCACCCGGCGCCGAGCACATGCACCAGATTGACCGGCGGCAAGGCGCCCAAGGCCAGCCAGGCCGGGAGCTGCGCCGATCCCAGAAAACTGCCGAAGACAAAGGCAGGCAATACCGCCAGACTGACCGGATGGCCCAGCCCCGCCTTGTACAGCGTGCCGGAGCCGCAGCCGTCGGCCACCTGCATGGCGGCGCCAAAGACGAAGGAGCCGACCAGCAGACTGATGGACAGCGGTCCGTCCGCACCTTCGAGCTCAGGGTGCGCGGCCAGCAGCGGCACGCTGATGAGCATGGCCACCGCGATACCGGCGAATTGTGCCCACAAGCCCTTGGGGTCGCGCCGTGTAATCCAGACGCGCCATCCGGTGGTGAAGCCGAAGGCGGCGGCGGCGAGCAGCACGCCATACCCGAGGCCGATCAGCCACAGCAAGCCCTGCCGCCAGCCGACCAGCCAGGTAACGGCCACAAAGCCCGCCACGCCGCAGACGGCGAGCGCGCCGGAGGTCCGGCGGCTGCTGCTGAGGCCGGCACCGATTGCGGCGTTGCGCGCGGTGCCGGTGTTCAGAGCGCCTGCCATGTCTGTTCCAGTTGTCGAGTGAGTTGTTGCAGGCGGGTAGGGACATGCGCCATGGGTGCGTCGGCGCGGGACCAGTCCACCATCGAACCGGGATAGAGCGCCACGTTCGGGCGATGCAACAACTCGGACAGCACAAACCAGTTTGTCGCCGCCCAGTGGCCTGTATTGCAGAACGAAACGGCCTGCCGCGCCCCGGCTTGTTGTGGAAGGTCGCGGGCGATGCGCTCCAGAGCGGCGGTATCGGGCAGCGCGCCGCCGCCCTGGGTAAACCAGCGCAGGTTGTTGAAGTCAAGCGCGCCGGGTAGTGTGCCGGGACGGCTTGCTGCGGGGGCTTTTGCACGGCCCAGATAGAAGGCCTTCGGGCGCGCGTCGAGCAGCAGCGTGGCGGGGGAACCCAGGTCGTGTTCGACTGTCGCGCGGGTGGCAAGCACGGCGTTGTCGAGCTGCGGGGTGAACTGACTCGGTGCGACGTGGGTGGGCTGGCGCGTCAGCGGCAGGGCCGCGGCCTGCCAAGCCGTCATGCCGCCGTTGAGGATCGCGAGCTGCTTAAGTCCCAGCCATTTGAGGGTCCAGTACACGCGGGCGGGTGCGCCAAAGTCGCTGGCATCGTCTCCGCTGGACACGATCACTACCGGGGTCTGCGCGGTGAGTCCGAGGCGTCGCACCAGGGCGGTGAATTGCGGCAGCGGCAAGAGGGCGCCAGGATTGCTGGCCGGGCCGCGCCAGTCGGCATAAGGCGCGGGGATCGCGCCGGGGATGTGTGCGGCATCCGGCGCCGTTGCATCATCGCGAATGTCCACGACCCGCACCTGCGCGAGTTGCGCCGCCAGAGTCGCAGCCGAGATCAGGGGGCCGAAGGCGTGGCCGTCCTGCGCCAGCGGCGCGGCGTTCACGCCCTGCTGCAGCGCCCAGGCGGCGAGCAGCCAGCACAGCACGCAGGCGCGCCGGATACGCTGCCAGCGGCCGGGACGAAGGGACGCAGACGCGCGGGGAGAAGGAGTCGTCGGCAGACCCGGGGTTGCCGAATCGCGGGGCGGGGCAGAGTGCTTCATGGGCCGCCATTCTGAAAAAAACGCACCAATAAGGGAACGATAAAATTGTCATGCCCATCCAACCGCACGGAATAAGGGCTCCATGCGGTGCGTCTGCTCGCCTGTGCCGCTCGCGAGAGCGTGAAAATTCTGACAGACTTCACTGCCTGTCGGGTGCTACTCTTTACGACCTCACTCCTCCCGTTCGCCACTAGAAATATGTCCTGTGTTGCGAGGTCATCGTGACGGAACCGGTATCCTCCATCTCCCCCAGCGTGACATGGATCGAGCAACTGCCCGCTTCTGTTGCCATGCTGGTGGGTGATACCGTGCGCTATGCCAACCTGGCGGCGCTGCGCCTGCTGCGGGCAGCGCAGGCGTCGGACGTGGTCGGAAAGTCGGTGGAGGCATTCATTCATCCCCTCGATCTGCACCGGGCGCTCGCACGTCTGCGCCACGCGGAGAGTGGCGGCATCAACCCGGTGACTGAATTTCGCGCCTACACCTGCACTGGCGAGCCGTTGATGCTGGCCATGAGCAGTGCAGTCGTGGAATTTGAGGATCAAAGGACGGTGCTGGCGACCTTTCTCGACATGACGGAACGCGCTGCCATGGAGCAGCGCCTGCGCCAGACCGACGAGGATTTCCAGCGCATGATGAATACCATGCAGGACGTGTTCTATCGCACCGATGCGCAGGGCATTACCCGCTACGTCTGCCCGGCGGTAAAAAACGTGCTGGGTTACACCGCCGAGGAGATCGTCGGCCTCCCTGCCGCAGCGTTTTATCCCGACCTCAGTGAGCGGGATGCCCTGGTGGCCGAGATCAGGCGGCATGGTTCCGTTCACGACTTCCCGGGCCGGATGCGGCGCAAGGATGGCGTGATCATTGACATTTCCATCAGCACGCAGGCGCTGCGCGACGAGCGCGGCAACTACGCCGGCGTCGAAGGCATCTGGCGCGATATCACCGAGCGCAAGGCGCTGGAGCGCCAGCTCGAACATCTGGCCACACGCGACAGCCTGACCGGCATCCACAACCGGCGCAGCATTCTGGCCATTCTGGAGCAGCTCTTGCAGCGCAAGGCGCCGCTGTCCGTGCTGCTGCTGGATCTCGATTTTTTCAAGCGGATCAATGACCGTTTCGGCCACGCCGGGGGCGACTGCGTGCTGTGTCGCTTTGTTGACATCATCGATCGCGAAAAGCGCAGTCGCGATTTTTTCGGGCGGCTTGGCGGTGAGGAGTTCGTGCTGATTCTCGATGGGGCGGGCGAGGCCGAGGCGCTGCAAATCGCCGAGCGCCTGCGTGCCGCGGTGAGCGCGCAACCCATCCACATGCACGACGATCAGGCCGTGGCGCTGACGGTCAGCATGGGCCTGACGCTGGCGCGTCCGAACGACCAGCGCACCAGCGATGTGCTGGTGCGTGCCGACGAAGCCCTCTATCGCGCCAAGCAGCAGGGTCGCGATCGGGTCAGTACATGAACCACGCCGCAGCTCGAAGTGTCTTTCTTCCGCGTCAATACTCGTTTTTGATCCCGCCCGCGAGCGCAACGAAAGCGCGTGCGGCGATGGCCACGAACGGCCGCAGCCACCATGGTGCGCGAGTGCGCAGGCGGTCCGGCGTGTCGATCGGCAGGGAGCGGGCGAGCTGGCCTTCGATATGCGCCGCCAGTTCACGGGCGAAGGCACGGTCGCGCACCGCCAGATTGGCTTCGAGATTGACCAGGAGGGAGAGCGGGTCGATGTTCGAACTACCCACCGTGGCCCAATCTTCGTCCACTACCGCGACCTTGGCATGCAGGTAGGCGGGGGTGTATTCGTAGATGTGCACCCCGGCATGCAGCATCTCGCCGTAGAGCGCGCGGGCGGCCCAGGCGGCCATGCGGTAGTCGATGCGCCCTTGTAGCAGCAGGTTGACCCGCACGCCGCGTGCAGCGGCGTTTTTCAGCGACTGACGAAAGTCCCGTCCAGGATAGAAATAGGGGCTGACGATGAGCACGCGCGAACGCGCCCGATCGATGGCGCGGATATAGCTGTGCTCAATGGCGCGGCGTTGCGAGAAGTTGTCGCGCACCACGAGGGCGGCAAGACTGTCGGCGAGGGAGATCGGCTGCCGGTGCTTTGGTCGGGGCTTTGTGGTCTCCAGCGCTTGCCTGGGGCGCAGCGGTGCGCCGTCCTCGTCCGCCGGGGGCGGGGAATTGCTCCAGTCGAGCAATTCCTGCCAGTAGGTACGCTGGTTGGGCGAGGTGTCGAAAACGCCCGGGCCGGGCAGTTTGCGCAGGCGGCGCTGCAGGCTGCCGGTGAGCACGGTGCGCAGCCACAGGCGCTGCATGACCCATTGCGTCTGACGTGCGAGATGGCCGTGATATTGCACCGCGTAGTCGAGCCGGGGCTGCGCGCTCCAGCCGTGTTGAAGATCGAGCCGGTCGTCGATCAGGTTGATGCCGCCAATGAAGGCCGTGTGCCCGTCCACCACACACAGCTTGCGGTGCAGCCGACGCCAGCGTCCGCGTTGCACTACGTCCAGCCACAGGCGCCACGGGCGAAACACCATGAACTCCACTCCGGCATCGGCAAACCGGCTCGCCAGCACCTCAATGCTGCGGCCAGAGCCCAGCCCGTCGACGAGGACGCGGACCTGCACGCCGCGCTGCGCTGCGTCACACAGGGCGCTGGCCAGCCCCATCGCCACATCGTCGGCATTGAAGATGTAGGTCTGCAGCCAGATGCTTTCGCGCGCACCCGCAATGGCTTGCTGCATGGCGGGGAACAGCGCGGTGCCGAACGGCAGCAGACGCGGCAGAGCGCCTTCGGTCCAGTTCAGTGGCGGGTCGGCCTCCGGTATGAACGGTTCGGGGTGGCCGGAGGTTTGTGCAGGGGCGGGCTCCGGCGCCGGAGCGCGGCTGGGCGGGGCGTTCACGCAGCGATTGTGGCAGAGCCTGTGGCCTGCTCCGGCGAGGTCGTGCTCGGGCACTCTGGCGCGGTGCAGCGCAATGCGGCCAGCAGCGGCGCATGATCGGACAGGCGTGCCCAGCCGCGTCCCCAGCCCAGACCGATTTCACTGGCGATCAGTCCGCGGGCGTAGATGCGGTCGAGCGGCATCAGTGGCATCCGTGCGGGATAGGTACGTACCCGCTTGCGCCACGATGTCTTGCCGTTGGCCTTGAGCTGCGGCTCGCTGACGTCTGCCAGACCCTGCTGCAGCAACTGAGTGCCAATGCGGCCATGCCAGTCGTTGAAATCTCCAGCGACGATGAGCGCGGCTTGCGGCGGCACCTCGGCGGCGACGTATTCGAGCAGCCGGACGGTCTGGCGCTGACGGCTGACTGCAAACAGCCCGAAGTGCACCACGATGCAATGCAATTGCCCGCCATTGGGCAGCGCCACCCGCACGTGCAGCAGGCCGCGCTGCTCGAAGCGATGATCCGAAACGTCGCAATGCGCGATGTCGATGATGGGATAGCGCGACAACAGGGCGTTGCCATGCTCGCCATGCCGGGTGTGGGCATTCGTGCGGTAGGCAGCGTGCATGCCCAAGGCCTGGCCCAGAAAATCGTGCTGCGGCAGATTGGGCCAGCCGCTCAGGATACGGGCGTTGCGCTGGTGCAGAAACTGCACTTCCTGAAGAAAGACCAGATCGGGCTGCAAGCTTTGCAGTGCCGCCTGCAGGTCCAGAATGCTGGCGCGTTTGGATGGGCCGTGGCCGAGCACGCCCTTGTGGATGTTGTACGAGGCAACGCGCAGTTCCATGGCGGTCTCTTTCAGCGGCGCAGGATGCGGCGGGAGAGCTGACGGATGGCGTCTGCGTTCGACGCCGAAAAGCAGCGCTCTGCGGCTTCTTGCCATGGCAGCCACGCCTGCGCCCGGTGTTCGCGCTCGGCCAGCGTGACCGGTGTGCAAGCGGGCACTTCGAGGCTGAACACATACTCTGTGTTCTTCCACACCCCGGGCGGATAGCGGTGCCGCCACAGCGGATAGATCTCGTACACATTGGCCAGATGCCAGTCGCGCAGGGCGTGTTCACTACCCACGCGGATGCCGGTTTCCTCTTCCAGTTCGCGCGCAGCGGCGGCGGCCAGGGATTCATCCACAGAGTCGATGCTGCCGGTTACGTTCTGCCAGAAGCCGGGTTGCTTGGCGCGTTCGATCAGCAGCACGTCGAGCGCTGGCGTGTGGATCACGACCAGCACGGAAACCGGAAGCTTTTTCCCGGAATCTGGCGGGGATAAGGGAGTTTGGGTCAAGGCATCCATGCCGCGCATCTTAAGGAAGGATACGCCGGGCTGCCCCCGAGGCTTCTTTTCCCCATGAGACGACTCCGAGCCTCCGAAGTCTTTTCGGGAGTGGTGGCCTGGGGATGCCGAAAGCCAAGGCTCTGCGTATGCCGAGGCCTTGGTGTGTCGCTCATTTCAAATGACGGGGGAATCCCGCCATCAATGACTCAGATGCTCTTCTTGGAGAAGTACCAGTCGGTCACTTCCATGCCTTGGGCGGCGCCCTTGCTCACGCGCTCTTCGGCTGCGGCAGAGGTCTTCGGCGGGGGCACGATGACCTTGTCACCCGGACACCAGGCTTCCGGCGTGGCCACGCCGTGCTTGTCGCTGGTCTGCAGTGCCTGCAGCAGACGCACGAACTCGCTGATGGCACGGCCATTGCTCATCGGGTAGTACACCATGGCGCGCAGGATGCCATTGGGGTCAATGAAAAACGTCGCACGCACCGCCTGAGTGTCAGCGGCGCCGGGATGAATCATGCCGTAGGCGCGGGCCACGTCCATCTTCAGGTCTTCGATGATGGGGAATGGAATGTCCACGCCAAAGTGCTGCTTGATGGACCGCACCCACGCGAGGTGGGCGAAGATGGAGTCGATGGACAGGCCGAGCAGCTCGCAGTTCATCGCCTTGAAGGTCTCGGCTTCGCGGGCGAAACCCATGAATTCGGTGGTGCACACCGGGGTGAAGTCTGCGGGATGCGAAAACAGGATCAGCCACTTGCCCTTGTAGTCGGCCAAGGTGCGCGGACCGTGTGTGGTGACAGCGTTGAAGTTCGGCGCCGGCTCGTTGAGGCGGGGCAGGCCGAAGGCTTCCGTGGTTTGTTCCATGATTGAGCTCCTTGCAGTACAGGGGGTAATCGCAGCAGGTCCTGTGTTGAAGAGGAAGCCTAGGGATCACCCAAAAATAGGTCCGATTGATTGTTCGAATGGACCCATTGGGGAAAACGGATGGTGATGCCTGTATCC
>JBAUTC010000071.1:0-3706 GCA_049582025.1 Thiomonas sp. | reverse complement strand
CGCGGTCAACCTCGCGCAGGCAGGCATGCGGATCATCCACCCACTCCAGGGTGTGCGGCAGCACCACCAGATCGAGCGACTGCGCCGGAAACGGCAGTGCGGTGAAGTCGCATTGCAGGTGCTCGGTGTGGAGGACGTGGGGATCGGTCGGCGCGCGCTCCGCCGGGTGTTGCGCGCTCTCCGCCGCCACTCCTACGGCGTCCACCAGCCCCGGCTCGGCGTACACCGGCTCGCCGCCGTAATGCTCGGGAAGCAGGCAGGCAGGGCGCACGCCCGGCAGGTCCAAGTGCGCCTGCTCGGCGTCGTCCAGCGCCAGCCAGCGATGCGGCATGCGGTTGTGCGCCAGGCCCTGTAAAGCCGGATTGCCCAGTTGCAGCGCGTGATACCCGAAAATGTCGGTCACCACCCGGTCGATCTGAGCCTGTTCCCAAGCCAGCGCGTAGCGACCGGGCGGGGTCTGCAGCCATTGCTGCAGGCTCATCGTGGGCCATCTATCGGAGTCGCCATGCATACAGAAGCGCTTGCTGCCTTTCGCGATAACTACATCTGGTTGATCCGTCCCGACGTGGACGATCCGCGCACCCTGGTGGTCGATCCGGGCGATGCCGCGCCGGTGATCGACGCCCTGGAACGGGGCGGACTGGAACTGCGCGGCATTCTAGTCACCCACCACCATAGCGACCATGTGGGTGGCATTCTCGATCTGCTGCGCTGGCAACAGGACAGGCAACCCGGCAACGC
The DNA here is from genome assembly GCA_049582025.1 of Thiomonas sp. Lineage (GTDB taxonomy): Bacteria > Pseudomonadota > Gammaproteobacteria > Burkholderiales > Burkholderiaceae_C > Thiomonas. The sequence goes on along the minus strand of JBAUTC010000071.1, from coordinate 2,965 downwards.
CCCGCCGGTGTGGGGACCGGCCGCAGAGCACATTCCCGGCCGCACTCAAGCGCTGCAGGGTGGTGACACGTTCACGCCGCAGGGCTGGACGCAGCGCTTCGCGGTCATTGACGTGCCCGGCCACACCCTCGGCCACATCGCCTATGTCGGCACCTCGCCGCAAGCGGATGCGCCGCCCGCGCTGTTCTGTGGCGACACCCTGTTTTCCGCCGGATGTGGACGCCTGTTTGAAGGAACCCCGGCACAGATGCACGATTCTTTGAACAAACTGGCGCAACTCCCTGAAAAGACGACAGTAAATTGTGCCCACGAGTACACCCTCTCTAATCTACAATTCGCCCGTGCGGCAGACCCTCTGAACGAGAGGGTAATTGCACATCAGGATCGATGTCTCGCCTTGCGCGCTGAGGGAACACCCACACTGCCCAGCAGCATCGGCCTGGAGAAACAGATCAATCCGTTCCTGCGGACCACACAACCCGGGGTTGTACAGGCGCTGGAACAACACAGGGGCCAAAAGCCCGAGGACGCGGTACAGGCCCTGGCCTGGCTGCGAGAGTGGAAGAATGATTTCAAGGGGTGAGAGCTGATGCGGCAACTAAGACGACTGCGATTCTGGGCTTTGGGTGCAATGGTCGCCATGGCCGCCGGATGCGCCACCGTCCCTCCCCCGGAAAAAGCCGCCACCGTCCCTCCTCCCAGCAATTCTTCCGCCCCCTCCGCCCAAACCGTCGCACCAGGCACCCCGCTGACTCCGGTCACGGTCTCCAGCGGCAGCGTCAGCCCTGCAGAGCAAACGGCGCTGCAAGACGACATCAAAGACATCACCCCGCAATACGACGACATCTGGCAGCGCATCCGTGCCGGCTTTGCCATTTCTGACATGGATGGCCCGCGGGTGGATCAAGCCGCGCAGTGGTACCTCACCCGTCCAGACTATGTGGTGCGCATGACCGAGCGTGCACGCAAGTATCTGTACTACACCGTGCAGGAAGTGCAAAAGCGCGGCATGCCGACCGAACTGGCGCTACTGCCCTTCATTGAAAGCGCCTACAACCCGGACGCCCGTTCGGTGGCACATGCCGTGGGCATGTGGCAGTTCATTCCGTCCACCGGCAAGCATTACAACCTCAGGCAGAACCTGTTCCAGGATGACCGCCGCAGCGTGCTGGCCTCGACCAACGCGGCGCTCGACTATCTGCAGAACCTCTACAACATGTTCGGCAACTGGCAGATCGCCCTAGCCGCCTACAACTGGGGCGAAGGCAGCGTGCAGCGCGCCATCGCCTACAACAAGGCGCACAACCTGCCGGTCGACTATGAAGACCTGCGCATGCCCAACGAAACGCGCAGCTATTACCCCAAGCTGCAGGCGGTGAAGGACATCATCTCCAACCCGCAGAAATACGGCATCACCCTCCCGGACATTCCCGACCATCCCTACTTCAAGGCAGTGACCATTACCCGCGACATCGACGTGTCGCTGGCAGCCAAGCTCGCCGACATGACCACGGACGAATTCCGCTCGCTCAACCCCGCTTACAACAAGCCGGTCATTCTGGGCGCGACCAATCCGCGCATCTTGCTGCCCTATGACAACGCCACGCGCTTCGCACAAGCGCTACAGGCATACAACGGCACGCTGTCCACCTGGACGGCCTACACCGTCAAGGCCACGCAGTCGCCGATGCAACTGTCCCGCACGCTGGACATCAAGGAAGCCGTGCTGCGCGACACCAACGACATCCCGGCGCGCCAGCTCATCCGTGCGGGCTCGACCGTGCTCATCCCCAAGGCGGATGACGGCAGCAACAAGAACGTCAGCGTTGCCGTGGCGGAGAATGCAGTGCTGGCACTGGCCCCCGAGGCTCCCGCCGGACGCCGTATGCGTCTGCGTGTGGGCAAGTATGGGGATACGGTTGAACGTGTGGCCCACCGCTATCACCTCAGCCCGCGACAAGTGGCGCAGTGGAACCGCACCACCGAGCGCGGCGTCTTTCGCAAGGGGCAGTTCGTCACCATCTACGTGACCCACACCCCGCGGATTTTCGCGGAGCAACGCAAGGCGGACAAACGGCGAATCGTGGCCGAGCGCAAGGCGCAGGTCAAACGCCGGACCATTGTGCGCAAATCGACCAAAATCGCGGAACGCCAGCGCACAAACCGCAAGGAACTGCGCTACAGCTTGCAGACGCGGGACAAACACCTCGTGGATCTGGCGCAGCAGTGAGTCGTCGCTCAAATCACTCCTGTCTGGCGTAAGGCAGCGACCTGCGTCGCATCCATTCCCAACTCTGCGAGCACCGCCTCGGTATGCGCGCCCAGCGCCGGGCCGAGCCAACGCGTAACGCCAGGCGTCTGTGACAAGCGGGGCGCGGGCGCGGGCAGATCGACCGGGGTACCGTCTTCAAGGGTGTGCGGCTCGATCATCCCTCTGGCCCGGAAGTGTGCGTCCGCCGCCACGTCGGCAATGCTGTAGATGCGCGTCGCCGGTACTTCCGCTTCACGCATGGCCTGCACGATGGCCTCCGGTTCCTGCTGCGCCGCCCAGGCCTGGATGGCAGCATCGATCTCGTCCGCCCGCACCATGCGGCCCGGATTGCGCGCCAGGTCCGGATCATCCGCCATGTCGGCACGTCCGATGGCGAGCATCAGGCGCTTGAAAATCGCATCGCCATTGCCGGAGATCTGCACCCATTCCCCGCCCTTGCTGCGATAGACATTCGACGGCGTGATGCCCGGAATGCTGGTGCCGGTACGCTGGCGCACCGTGCCGTCGTAGCTGTATTCCATCAGCGTGCTTTCCAGCAGATTGAACACGCTCTCGGTCAGCGCCACGTCCACCACCTGCCCTTCACCGCCAGTCTGCCCATTCCAGCGGCCACCGGTGGCATCGCGATGGCGCAGAGCCATGAGCGCGCCCATGGTGGCGTGGAGCGCGGCGATGGAATCACCCAGCGACAGA
>JBAUTC010000070.1:0-2414 GCA_049582025.1 Thiomonas sp. | reverse complement strand
GGTGCCGCGCGCCAGGCGCCCGTCCTCGAAAACATCAACCCACTGGCGCAGCCGCCCGGCAATTTGTGTCGCCGCCGCCACGCGTGTCAGAGTCCGCTCGCGGTAGGCAGCAACCGCATCCCAGAAGGTGGTGCGGCCCACGGCGAAACCGATGAACCCAGGCACACTCGCAGCCGTTGCAAGCCACTGGCGCACGCTGGCCTCGTCCGCACCGCGGCCAAGCACGATGCAGCTGACTGCGCTACGCCCACCGCGCCGAACCGCTTCGACCATCCGGACGCAATCGTCGCGCTGGGCAAGACCCTCGATCTTCCACAGGTCGGGCTCAATTCCTGCGTCCTGCAAGGCATGGATCGCTTTCACCATGAGCTGGGGACGCAGGGTCAGGTCATAGGCTGCCCGGTCGCCTTTGATCCCGGCGAGTTGTTGCGCGGTTGCTGGCACCAGCAGCTCGAACATGAAGCGGCGCCCGCTGGCCTGGCAGAAATCGGACAGCTGCTTCAGCCGTGCCGTCTGGCGCAGGTTCAGCGCATGATTCCCCTCGGGGTTGTAGCGCACCAGCACCTTGGCAAACGTCGGGTCGAAGGCGTCGATATGACGGGCAAAGTCGTCGCCGTATTCAAACGCGAACTCCTCCGAGCCACTGCTCTCGGTAGATAGCGCCGTGATGACACCGCGCTGGTGCGCGTCTCGCAAAATGGCGCTGCCAAACTCTTCGTCGACCAGGATGCCCGCAGCTTCACGCGGCACACCCGCCTCCAGGGCCAGCTGGAAGCCTTCATAAATGAGTTGCTTGCTGTCGCACACCTCCGCGTGCTGCTGCGGGGTCAGCGGCGGCTTGAAGTGAAACATGCCGGTGATATAGGAATGCCGGTGGTCGAATGGCAGCACATACAGTGCCTGGTTGTCGCCTGAATTCATGATGACTCCTTGCGTTGGCGTTGGTAACGCCGCATGAGGGTGTTTGTCGAGCTGTCGTGCGTCAGCGGGGCATCGCTGGCGTCGGCCAATTCCGCCACAATGCGCTGCGCCAGAACCTTGCCCAGCTCGACGCCCCACTGGTCAAACGAATCGATATTCCAGATGACCCCTTGGGTGAAGACGCTGTGTTCGTACAGCGCCACCAGGGCGCCGAGTGTGTAGGGTGTCAGCCGCTCGGCCAGCAGCGTATTGCTGGGACGGTTGCCCTCGCACACCCGCTGCGCAAGCTGTGCTTCGGCCACGCCCTCGGTCATCAGCGCCTGTGCGGTTTTGCCAAACGCCAGAGCCTCGCTCTGCGCAAACAGATTGGCCATCAGCAAGTCGTGCTGATCGCCCAGTGGGTTCTGGCTGCGGGAAAAGCCGATGAAATCACACGCGACCAGCCGGGTACCCTGATGCAGCAGCTGAAAAAACGAGTGCTGGCCATTGGTTCCCGGTTCTCCCCAGACAATCGGCGAGGTGGGGGTGCTCACGGCTTGCCCCGAGGCCGTGACATGCTTGCCGTTGCTTTCCATCGTCAACTGCTGCAGGTAGGCCGGGAAGCGTTTGAGATCGTGGTTGTAGGGCAGCACGGCCAGCGTTTCTGCGCCAAGAAAGTTGTTGTTCCAGATGGCCAGCAAGCCCATCAGCACGGGCATGTTGCGGGACAGCGGGGTGCTGTGAAAATGCTCGTCCATGGCACGAAAGCCCGCCAGCATGGCGCGAAAATTCTCGGGCCCGACCGCAACCATGGTGATGAGGCCGATGGCCGAATCCATCGAGTAGCGGCCACCAACCCAGTCCCACAGCGCAAACATATGGGCCGGATCAATGCCAAACGCGGCAACCGCCTCGGCGTTGGTCGATACGGCAACGAAATGGCTGGCAATGGCGCGCTCATCCCCGAGTTGCGCGAGGCTCCAGGCGCGGGCGGCGCGCGCGTTGGTCAGGGTATCGAAGGTGCGGAAGCTCTTGGAGCAGATGATGAAGAGAGTTTCTGCGGCATCCAGGCCGCGCGTCGCCTCGACCAGATCATTGGGGTCAATATTGGAGACGAAGCCCAAGTGCAAGTCCGCCTGGCTGCAGTGATGCAGGGCTTCGCAAGCCATCACCGGTCCAAGATCGGAGCCACCAATGCCGATGTTGATCACATGACGGATTGGCTTTCCGGTGTGCCCTCGCCATTCGCCGCTACGAATGCGTTCGGCAAAAATCGCCATACGGTCGAGGACGGCATGGACTTCGGGCACGACGTTGACTCCGTCCACGACGATGCACTCGTCCGCCGGCGCGCGCAGCGCCGTATGCAGCGCCGCGCGTTTCTCGGTTGCGTTGATCGGGTCGCCGCGAAACATGGCGTCCCTGCGCTCGCGCAGGCCGCAGTGCTCGGCCAGATCAACCAGCAATGCAAGTGTTTCGTCGGTGATCCGGTTTTTGGAAAAGTCGAAATACAG
>JBAUTC010000069.1:0-2425 GCA_049582025.1 Thiomonas sp. | reverse complement strand
AGGGGGCAGGTCACTGCGCTCGATCGGCCTGGACCGCGCGACGCTGCATCTGCATTGGAAGGCGGCGACCTACAACCTGCGCCGTCTGTGCACGCTGATGGAGGTCGGCCCGCAGCCCTTCTGACGCCCGAAATGGGCTTGGACCGGCCGAAGGGACCGGATTCAGGCGCCAGAGCGCGATGAATTTGCCCGATCGACCTTCGCAGGGCTCGGAACAGGGCTCGATTGCGGCGTCATCATGGCGAGGTCAGATCAAAATCGGGTAATTCGAGGTGCCCTACAGTTTTGTAGGTCTGGTCGTTCATTGGCCACACTGACGCCGCCATTGCCCGGGCGGCAGTCCGGTTGCCTTCTTGAAAGCACGTGTGAATGCCGCCTCGGATTCATAGCCGACGTCGAGCGCGACGGACAGGATGCTCACCTTGGTACGCGCAAGCAAACCGGCCGCCAATTGCATGCGCCAGCTTGTGAGGTATTGCATAGGGGCCAGTCCGATGAAATGCACAAAGCGGTCATACAGCGTGGAGCGTGAGACACCGACCAGATCGGCGAGTACGTCAACGGTCCAGTGGTGTGCAGGGCGCTCGTGGAGGAGCGTGAGCGCGCGCCCCACGTACCGGTCGCGCAAGCCGGCAAGCCAGCCGGTCTGGTCAGTTGGTAATCCGTCGAGGTAGCTCCGCACAAGGTCGACGAACATCATCTCGCTCAGTCTTTCCAGGACTGCCTCGCCTCCTGGTCGTTTGGCGCGGCATTCCAGCACCGCGGTGCGAATGAATTGCCCGGTCAGGCTCGATTCGGCGTCGCCCCGGTGCCGTACGTGCAGCAAGCGCGGAAGATTCGCCAGCAGCGGATTGAACGGCTGCGCGTCACAGCCGAAGAATCCGCAGAGCAACGACGTGTCGTCGCGTCCAGGATCGTCATTGCCATGTGCAGCCCTGACCTCGTTTCCGCGCACGCTGAGAAAGAATGGCGGCCGCTGGGACGGTGCGAGAAGAAAGGGGTTGATCGCATAGTCCGCCCGCATTCCCGGCGCGCTTGAGAGCACATGGGCATCTCCGCGGGCAAAGACAAGAACGTCGCCACGTTCCGCACGCACCGGCGGTTCACCGAGAACCGCCCCCCAACAGGCTCCGGAGGTGACCACGTGATAAGCCATGACATGTCCCGCTCCCGGTATCACGGCGTCCGGAATTTCGGATGCGGAAAGGGCCTCCACCACCCAGGGAGGCTTTCCGTTGACATGGAACAGCAATGTGCCTTGCAGATGGATCTGTCGCAAGACGTCCGACAACGTGTCCTGAGTCATGACTGCCGTCCTCCCAAGCAACCGGCCACGATTTCCGTCGTGGCGCAGTATGGGCTTGGAAGGATGCGGTGTCGACTGTGTTTTGCCCGGACGTTGGAGCAAGCGGTGCGGATGATTGACCAAGTTCGGTGGCTCTTGGCGGAATAAGGTTGGGGCGAGCAGCTTGGACGTGAACGCGGCGCACGCGCAGGGAACCCGCCGTCGCACTCGCTGCTGAGCACGTTTGGGTCGTGGCCCTGCGACGATCCGCAAAGAGCCAAAGGAGAGACACATGACTCAGACCACATTGTCTGCAGGGCACCCGCACCGCCCTCCACTTCCGTCGCAGCCCGACTTTGAATCCGTCAAGACACGCCAGAAGGTGACATGGGCCTCCGGCGACTACGCCCAGATTGGGGTCACCCTGCAGATCGTCGGTGAACAGTTGTGCGAGGCAATCGACCTGCGTGCCGGTGAGCGCGTACTCGACGTCGCCGCGGGAAACGGCAATGCTTCCCTAGCGGCGGCCCGGCGTTTCGGTTGCGTCACGGCGGTCGATTACGTGGAAAGCTTGATCGAAAGTGGCCGCAAGCGCGCAATCGCGGACGCACTGCCGATCGAGTGGACCGTAGCCGACGCGGAGAGACTCCCTTTCGACGATGGCTCTTTTGACGTCGTGTTGTCGACGTTCGGCGTGATGTTCACCCCGAACCAGGAGCGCGCCGCCGAGGAGATGTTGCGCGTCACCCGTGCAGGTGGTCGGATTGGTCTTGCGAACTGGACGCCCGAAGGGTTCATCGGCGAACTCTTCAAGACCATAGGGCGGCACGTTCCCCCTGCAGCGGGACAGCGGCCGCCGGTCCTTTGGGGTACGGAACCCAGGCTCGTCGAACTGTTCGGGCCCGAGGCGGCGGATATCCGGGTTGCCCGACGCCAATTCATGTTCCGTTATGCGTCGCCTGCGCACTGGATCGATCACTTCAAGGCTTATTACGGTCCGATTCTCAAGGCGTTCGAGACTTTGGGAGCAACGGAGCAAGTGGCCCTGCAAGCCGACATTGTCGACTTGCTCATGCGCTCCAATCGCGGCGGAGCAAAGGCATTGGTTTTCCCCGGTGAATACCTTGAGGTCGTGATCGA
>JBAUTC010000068.1:0-3133 GCA_049582025.1 Thiomonas sp. | reverse complement strand
GCCTGTCCAGCAACAGCAGGTTCACCTGATCGATGGCCCGCAGCACCCAGGCGGGAAACAGTCCCAGCAGGATGCAACCAGCAGCCAGCCAGACGAGGCCGATGCGTTCCAGGGTGCCCGCATCGTGCGCCTGAGCGAGCTGCGCCTCACGCGGACGCCCCAGAAAGATCACCCCGTAAAACTTGACCATCACATACGCCGCTAACGCCGCCGTCAGCGCGAGCATGGCCGCTCCCAAAGGAATGAGCAGATTGAAAAAAGCCTCGGGAATCTGCGGCGTGAACAGGAAAGACTGCAGCAGCAGCCACTCGGCGACAAAACCGTTGAGCGGGGGCAGCCCGGCAATCGCCAGGGTGCCGATCAGCGCCGTCCAGCCCACCCAGGGCATGGGGCGCAGCAAGCCACCGAGCTTGCCGAGGCTGCGCTGCTTGGTCGCGTGCAGCACGGAACCCGTCGCGAGGAACAGCAAGCTTTTGAAAAAGGAGTGGTTGAGCGCGTGGTACAGCATGGCTGCCAACGCCAGCGCCGCCAGTGCACCCAGGCCCACGCCGTGGAACACCAGCGCCAGCCCCAGCGCGGCGAATGCGATGCCGACGTTCTCGATCGACGAATACGCCAGCAACCGCTTCATATCGGTCTGCACCGCGGCAAACAGCACGCCGAACAGCGCGCCGAACAAGCCCAGCGCGAGCAACGGCACCCCCCACCACCACAGCGGCGCATGCAACAGGTCGAAGCTGACCCGCAGCAAACCGTAGAGCGCCGTCTTCAGCATCACCCCGCTCATCAGCGCCGACACCGGGGATGGCGCGGCCGGATGTGCCTCGGGCAGCCAGATGTGCAAGGGCACCAGGCCGGCCTTGGCGCCAAAGCCGATCACCGCCAGCCCGAACGCCACGCTCGCCCACGCCGGCGACAGGTGCGCATGGCGCATGGCTTCGAATGTGAGCCCACCCGCGCCACCCTGCATCATCACCCCGAAACACAACAACAGGGCGATGGCGCCGAGATGCGCCAGCAGGAGATATACAAACCCGGCACTGCGGATTTCTGGCATGCGATGCTGCGAGACAACCAGGAAGTACGAGGACATCGCCATGATTTCCCAGGCGAGCATGAAGCTGTAGGCATCTGCCGCGAGCAGCACCATACTCATGGCGGCCAGAAACACGTGGTACTGCATGCCCAGCAGCCCGGGCGCCGTGCCCTCGCCCTCGCGGAAATAGCCCGCAGCGAAGATCGAGATCCCCGCGCTGGATGCCCCCAGCAGCAGCAGGAAATAGCCGGACAGCGCGTCCAACCGGACCAGCATGGGCAGGCCCGGCAGTCCGATGGGCAGTGCCAGCGTTTGCGCCGGAGCAAACAGTGCCAGCAGTCCCACGACAGCCATCAGCAGGCTGCCCAGCGCTCCCAGCGGAAAAATCACCCGCGCCACCCAGCGTGTGGACCGCGGCGACACAAACCCGGCTAGCCCCAGCAGCACCCAGGCGGCCATGACGCCCAGAGCAACGGGAAGCAAAAAGACAGAGGGCATGGCAGCAGGTTTGCTTTGACGCGACATTCACATAATATGTGCGTTGGATACTAATCCCATTCGCATCAAAATGGAACAACGCACCAGTCGACTGACCGTCCTGATCGATCCGCAGAAGAAGGCAGTGTTCGAGCATCTGTGCGCGCGGGAAGACCAAACCCCGTCGCAGATCGTGCGCCGCCTGATCCGCGACTACATCGAAGCCCAACTGGGCCATCCCTGGCAGCCCGGCGAGACGGTGGACGACGCGCTCAAACGCTGACCTTGCCGCAGCGCCCCTGCCATGTGCGGCAAGCGACAATGCCGTATGGAGTTCTTCGTCCTGCTGTTGGGCGGCGCCGTACTCGGCCTTGCCGGTGTGTTCGTGCGCCTGGCCGACACCACCGCCAACATTGGCCCCTTTGCCAGCGCGTTCTGGCGCATGGCCATCGCCACGCCGTTCCTGCTGACCTGGGCTGCGGTGCAATGGCAGCTTGCTCGCCGGAACGTCCCCGCTGCGCAACCGGCCGCTGCCGTGCAAACAACGCCGCAACGGTTCAACCAACGCGCCGCCCCACCCGCCCTGCTGTCGCACTGGCCGACCTGGAGCCTGGCGCTGTTCGCCGCGGCGATGTTTGCCCTCGATCTGGTGTTCTTCCATCTCGCCGTGATCTGGACGGCAGTGGGCAACGCCACGCTGGAATCGAACTTCGCTCCTGTGCTCATCACGCTGGCGTTCTGGGGCATCACCCGGATCGCGCCACGGCCCGTCTTTGTCGCCGGACTGGCTGCCGCCATCGGGGGCGCGACGCTGATGATCGGCCCCAACTTCGGCCACGACCGCGCACTGCTGGGCGACGCCAGCGGGCTGGTCTCCGCCGTGTTCTACGCCGCGTATCAGGTCGGCATCCAGCAGGCACGGCAGCGCCTGTCGACCGCGCCACTCATGGCCGTGGTCACCCTGCTGGCCACGGTGGTGCTATGCCCTTTCGCGCTGGCCGAAGGGCGGATGTGGCCCGACGCCGCCATCGGCTGGGCATGGGTGCTGGGGCTGGCGCTGCTGGTGCAGATCGGGGGCCAGGTCGTCATCGCTTACGCGGTGCGGCGGCTCAACCCGGCGCTCTCGTCCGTGGGCCTGCTGGTGCAGCCGGCGATGGCCGTGGTCTACGCCTGGATCCTGCTGGGCGAAGCGCTCACCGCCGGACAACTGCTCGGCGCAGGGCTGGTGCTGAGTGGCATCTACCTGGCGCGCCGGGGAATGTAGCGACCGCTACCCGATCAGCGATGTCGCGGAGCCGGTGGAGCGATCGCGCCGTCGGCGGGCAGCAGGTTGGAGCCGAGCACTTCGCGTTCGTCGAACACGAAACAGCCCCCCTGATAGTGCGCGGCGCCGACCTGCTCGAAGTATTTGAGGATGCCACCTTCGAGCTGGTAGACCCGGTCGTAGCCGCAGCCCTGCATGAGCAAGGCGGCCTTTTCGCAGCGGATGCCGCCGGTGCAGAACGTCACCACAGTCCGCCCCGCGAAGTCCGCGGCACGTGCTTCCACCGCCGGGGCGAAGTCGCTGAACTTGTGGATGTCGAAATCCACGCAGTCGGCAAACGTACCCAGGTCGCGCTC
>JBAUTC010000067.1:0-2410 GCA_049582025.1 Thiomonas sp. | reverse complement strand
CGGCGTCGGCGCTCACACTGCGCCTGGGAGTGAAACAAGGACGAGTGCCGTGACACGGAATCAATGCGATTTCGGGTGATCTCTGCATTGCGGACGATTGCCAACAACCGAGCATGCACGCGACGGTCCGCTTCGGCTGGCGGATTCAACCGGTCGACGCAACGGTCTCGCTGCACATCTCAGCCGGTGTTCTTTAGCCGAGAGTCTTCCTCGGCCTCTTATTCAATTGTCTCGCCATCGCGTTGAGCTTGGCTTGTGAGTAGCTTGAGATGTCGATGCCCTAGGGCAGGCACTGCCGGACAAGGCCGTTCGTGTTCTCGTTGCTGCCGCGCGGCCAGGGGCTGCGCGGGTCGAAGAAGTAGACCTTGATATCCGTCACCATGATGAACCGCTTGTGGTCAGCAGGCCTCAATTGGCCGAGATTGAACGGCTGAAGATGGAGAATGCGCAAGCTGCGCATGGAGTGCGACATCTTGAAATGAACCGCGGCCTTCTTTGCCAAGGAGTCGATGAGAAGTTCCGCTTTGTGGCGAAGCGTCGAGGTTGCAGGTCATCGGGAATAAGGTACGAAATATGACGGCCGGTTGATCTGCATCACTCCAGCGCGCCGAAATGTTGAACGGCGCGGTGCGCGCGGCAGACACAATATTTACCCAAATGATGCCGGCTTGCCTGCGTTGTCTGGCGCGGGCACAAGAAGCCGATCGAGGATTCGCGTCGATCGCACAGTTGGCACGCGTTCCCCCTGAAAGGAGTTCCCGATGAGCGTTGTGTTCGACCCGGTACATGCATGCCGCGCATGCGGCTGTCACGCGGGTGCTTGCCGCGGAGTGATGGTTTGACTGGACAAGACATTAAGAATGGTCGATCAGATGCTGCGCAAGATTTTGGCTGCGAATGCTGTATCAATCATGGGCGCTGCGGTTTGTTGAATATCGGCTGCGGGTTGGCGGACGATTTCGGGCTGAGTATCCGTGTTGAAGAGTTCTGTGCGGACACACAGATACCGACCCCGGAAAGTTGTCTGTTGGTGGTGAAGGCGGGAGCGATCAAGACAATCTGCGTTGATACCCGTGGGCGGGCTAGGGTGATCGGTTTCAGCTTTCCTGGCGACTTGATCGGCCTGGAGGTTCTAGCTGGCTTCGATCATTCTTGCGTGGACTACAAGGCCTCGGTGCCGATGACGTCTGTCTGCAGCACGAAGATTCATCCCGCATCGGCCAATCGGGTTTCACCGCACTTCGGCCAACGCCTGAGTTCGGAACTGGCGACGCGTATCCGTGCTAACTACCGCGACCAGCAAATTGTCAAGGAGGCTGCGCAGGTGCGCCTGGCGCATTACTTGACTCAAGTCATCCGCGCCGGGCAAGGTCGGGGCGGCTCGCATGCCGCCACCTTGCCCAACATCTCCCGGTCGGACATAGCCAGCTATTTGCACTTGCGTGTGGAAACCGTCAGCCGCACCTTGGCGACTTTCCGCAAAAGCGGCTGGGTGCGCGGTCCGTTGCATTGCCTCGAAGTGGTCGATGTCGACGCCCTTACCTTGCTCACCCGCGGTCTCGCTACGACGTGACTGTCCCGCTAGGGTGCCACATCGCCCCGTACTCAAGACCATCATGGATAAGGCCCTGTGCACACAGCACGCGTTGGGCCAAAAATTCCCAAGCAGCCTGATGACGCGGCCAGTTTGGGAGGCTGAGGCGTGGGTTTGGCGCTTTCGCCGCAATTGTTCTATCAGCCCCAGACAGATCTTCGGCGTCTTTGTTTCATTTGCCCTGTTCTCGGCACTGCTTTCCCACTCTTTCTGGGGAGAAGGCACACGCTTAGTCACTCCATGCGCGGCGCCTGAAGTCGCGGCGGTGGGATTTGCTTTGATGGTCAACGCGCGCCGCGCCGCCGACTATGGGCCCATCCCCACCGGCACGGAGGCCTTGGTGACCGATTGGGCTCGCGGCGGACGCGAGGGGCGTGCGGAGTTTCATCCAAGGCGCGCTCGCATCTTGGCGCGGTGGTCTGGTGCACGTGTCGGAGAGGGGCAGACAGGTTCACACCGGCCACTACCTGCGGCCTGACCGGCGGCAATCGCTCGCGATCTGTGTCCGGTTATTTTTGTGAATTTGCCCTATTGCTTATCCCGACGCGCAGGTCGGTTGGATGACCGAGATCAAACAAACGGCACTTCTTCCATCCGGTCCCTCAAGAAACCCAAACTTCGAGGCGTCATGTAGGCAAGAGTTCAAAGACCGTTCTGTGGGCCGATGGGCTCAACTCGTCGGGAAGCACGCAGGATCCAATAAGAAGATTACTGACATGAAATTTCTCGTTGTCGACGACTTCCCCACAATGCGCCGCATTGTCAAAGGCCTTTTGATGCAGACCGGCCATGTCACCGGCACGATCGATGAAGCCG
>JBAUTC010000066.1:0-4379 GCA_049582025.1 Thiomonas sp. | reverse complement strand
GGCGTAGGTGGCGGCGAACCCGCCGTCGACCGGAAGGTTGGCGCCGCTGATCCAGCGGGCGTCGTCGCTGAGCAGGAAGGCGATCGCGGGCGCCACCTCATCCGCGAAGGCCGGCCGCTTCATGCGTTGCGCGTCGGCCTGCACCCGTTCCTCGCCCAGCTGGGTCACGAAGTCCCCGAGGATCGGCGTGAACACCGGCCCGGGCGCCACGCAGTTCATGCGCACGTCGCGTTCCATGAACCATTTGTGCGACTGCATGAACGTCCAGACGATCAGGGCTTCCTTGAAATACTCGTAGCAGGTGGCTTGCGGCGCCGGGTTCTTGGCCAGGTAGGCAAGGCCGGCTTCGAAGCCGGCGGTCTGCGCGAGCGCCTTGTGCGCTTCCAGCCGAGGCTGCCAGAAATGGCCCAGGATGGACGAGACGTTGACGATGGAGCCGCCAGCGGGCATGCGCTCGACCACGCGCTCGGCGAGTTGGCGCAGCCCGAGGTAGTTGACCCGGCCCACGAGATCCACCGGCGCAGTGCCCGGAACCCCGGCGACATTGGCGAGGCCGTCGATCTTCTCGGGCAGCTGCCGCACCGCGTCGTCGATGGTCGCCTGCTCGGACAGATCGGCCTTGACGAATCCGTCGAGGGTGATCATCGGGTCGTTGCGGTCCACGCCGATGACACGTGCGCCGCGCGCGCGCAGCAGGCGCGCGGTTTCGGCGCCGATGCCGGAACTCGATCCGGTGATGACGATGGTCTTGCCTTGAAAATTCATTTTGTCTCCTTGGTGTGATGCGTGTTGGGTCCGGCTTGACGGCATGTCGTGCCGCGAGGCCGGTGGTGATCAAAACGGGAACTGCGGCGGGGTGTCCTTGACCGTGATCCATTGCCAGGTGGTGAACACCTCCCAGTCGCCGGGGCCGCCGTGCGAATTGCCGTTGCCGGCCACGCCCGGGCCACCAAAGGGGTTGGTGGTGTCGTCGTTCACGGTCTGATCGTTGATGTGCACCATGCCCGCCTTGAGGCGGCTGCCGATTGCCATGGCACGGCCGACGGAACGCGAGATCACCGCGGCGGCCAAGCCACCCTTGCTGTTGTTGGCAACAGCGACGGCCTCGTCGTCGGTCTTGAAGGCGATCATGTTGACCACCGGACCGAAGGTCTCCTCGTCGAAGCTCGGCATGCCCGGGGCCACGCCGGACAGGACGGTGGGCTTGTAGAACAGGCCGTCGTAGGTGCCGCCGGCCAGGAGCTTCGCGCCCGCAGCGACGCTCTGCTGCACGGTGTTGTGCACGCGGTCGCGTTGGCGTGCGTCGATCAGCGGTCCCAGCGCCACCTGGCCGGTCGCGCCGTCACCCACCGGCATGTGGGTGGCCTTGGCCACCAGGCGTTCGGCGATCGCGTCGGCGATGGACTCCTGGACCAGGATGCGGTTGGACGCCATGCAGATCTGACCCTGGTGCAGCCAGGCACCCCAGGCGATGTTGCTCGCGGCCAGATCCAGGTCGGCGTCTTCCAGCACGATGAGGGAATTGGTGCCGCCGAGTTCGAGCGACACCTTCTTCAGACGCCTGCCGGCCAGTTCGCCGATGCGCCGACCCACGGAAGCCGAGCCGGTGAAGGAGATCAGCGACACGTTGGGGTCTGCCACCAGGGCCTCGCCGACGTCGGCGCCGCCCGGCAGCACGTGCAGCAAGCCGTCAGGCAGGCCTGCCAGCTCGAACATGCGGGCAATGAGGTAGCCGCCGCTCAGGGGGGTGCGCGGATCGGGCTTGATGATCACGGCATTGCCGACGGCCAATGCCGACGCGACCACGCGCAAGGTGAGAATCAGCGGAAAGTTGAAGGGAGAGATGACGCCCACCACTCCCATCGGTACGCGCTTGGCGAAACTGAGGCGACCCGGCGTGCTGGGCAACACCTGGCCTTGCGGCTGCATCGGCATGCCGGCGGCCAGTTGGCAAAAGGTGATGGCCTCGCGCACCTCATGCTGCCCCTTGGGCAGGATGCCGCCGGTCTCGCGGGTGATGTAGAGCGCGAGCGCGTCGAAGTTGTCCTGCAGCAGGTCGGCAGCGCGAAGGAACACGGCCATGCGTTCGCGGGGCGGCGTCGCCGCCCAGCCCGGCTGTGCTGCGGCAGCAGCTACCGCAGCCGTGGCAACGTCGGCAGGTGTGGCGTGGCCGGCGTGGGTCAACGTTGCACCCGTCGCCGGCTCGATCACCGGAATGGACGCTGCGCCACCGCGCCAGCCGTTGCTGAAGGTGCTCTCCTGCCATAGCACGTGATCGAGAAAAATGGGATTGCTGGTCATCTGTGATGTCTCCTGTCTTGTTGAGTGGGGCGGGTCGTCCGTGTTGCCCGTATGGAGTCTCCCTGCAGCAGCGAGACCGCCTGGCACCGCGTTCATCGCAATCCGCGTGCCCTGGCCGCCTGATGTGCGGCGCAACAGAGGCGTCGACCTTCCTGGTCTCCAACACAATGAGGGTCGTGTGCGGGCTGTCTCGGGACTAACCCGATGCCCGGCTGCTGCATTGCACCTCAGGGTTTCCCAGGGGATTGGAAATTCATCAATTGAAGAAAATGGAGCCACTCCTCCGAACTGAATTTGCTGAATTCATCAAATGGACGACATGGAGAAGACCGGGCGAATTTCCCTCGCAGAGGTGCAGCGTCAGACCGGGGCGATGCTGCGCCGTGGCGATAGCCCGCACGCCGACGCCGGGCATCCCCCGACCCTGGCCGATCTCACCGAATCGCTGTTTTTCTCGCCGGGGGATGGCCGCATCTGGCTCAACGATCAGCGCATGGTGCTGCTGCACGGCTCGGCGGTCGGGCACTTGCGGCGGGAGGTGATTGACGCCTTTGGAATGGACCGCGCCAAGGGGCTGCTGACCCGCATGGGCTATGTTTCCGGCGCGCGCGATGCGCATCTGGTGCGTGACCGCTGGCCCGAAGGCGACCTGTTGTCGGTCTTTCTCGCCGGCACCCGGCTGCATGCGCTGGAGGGCTTTGTCAAGGTCACGCCAGTCGCAGTGGAGTTCGACAAGGTCCGTGGCACCTATGCCGGTGAATTCACCTGGGAGCACTCGGTCGAAGACGACGAGCACATCGCGGCCTACGGCCTCGGCACCGAGTCGGCGTGCTGGATGCAGATCGGTTACGCCACCGGCTACGTCACCACGCTGCTCGGGCAACTGGTGATCTTTCGCGAGGTCGAATGCCGGTCGATGGGAGCGCAGGTGTGCCGTGTGATCGGCCGCCATGTCGCGGCCTGGGACGATGTTGGCGAAGAGTTGCGTCACTTGCAGGTGCAGGTCCAGGCGAGCACGACCGGCAGCAGCGGCACACATCTTGATCCGGGCATTGACGCAGCGCGCGGCGCCGAGGCTCCGCTGGACGGCGGACGCCATCAGCTCGTCGGCGCCTCATCGGCGTTCAACTCCGCCTGCCACCAACTGGCGCGGGTCGCACCGACCCAGGCCACCGTGCTGTTCACCGGCGAATCCGGGGTGGGCAAGGAGGCGTTCGCGCGCCGGCTGCACGCCGTCAGCGCTCGCGCCGAACAGCCGTTCGTTGCGGTCAACTGCGCCGCCATTCCCGAAACGCTGATCGAGTCGGAACTGTTCGGCGTGGAGCGCGGTGCCTTTACCGGCGCGAGCCGCTCGCGTCCCGGGCGCTTCGAACGCGCTGACGGCGGCACCCTGTTCCTCGACGAGATCGCCACCCTCAGCCTGGTCAGCCAGGGCAAGCTGCTGCGGGCGCTGCAGGAAGGCGAGGTCGAACGCATCGGCGGCACCCAGACGGTACGCGTCGACGTGCGCGTGGTCGCCGCCACCAACGTCGACTTGCAGGCGGAGGTCCATGCCGGGCGTTTTCGCGAGGACTTGTTCTACCGGCTCAACGTCTATCCCATCCACCTGCCGCCGCTGCGCGAGCGCCGCGACGATGTGCCGCTGCTGATGCACCACTTCCTGCGAGTGGAGTCGGCACGGCATGATCGCCACCCGCCGGGCTTCACCCAGCGGGCTGTGCGGGCCATGCTGCATTACGCGTTTCCCGGCAACATCCGCGAGCTGCAGAACCTGATTGAGCGGGGCGTCATTTCGGTGGATGACGGTACCCCGATCGACGTGCCGCATCTGTTCCGCCGCGAGCAGCTGTCCGATGCCGCGCTGCTGGCGATCGGCGCGCAGGGCCACCTCACATTGCCCGGCTCTGGTGCCAACGCTGGCCTGCTCGACGTGTTGCAGGACAGCCTCGGCGGGCAGGCGCTGTCCCTGCCCGGGTTAGAGGAGCGGCTGCTCCGTGAGGCGGTTGCCGCCGCCGAAGGCAACCTGTCGGCAGCGGCGCGGCAGCTGGGACTGACCCGCGCCCAGCTGGCCTATCGGC
>JBAUTC010000065.1:0-10768 GCA_049582025.1 Thiomonas sp. | reverse complement strand
AAGACGACCGTTCCCCTTCCTTGCAGCTTGGGCACATCCAGTGGAGCACTTCCGGGATGTGCCTTATTTTTTGGCCTCGCCGCTTCGCAGCCAGTGCACAAGCAGACCAAGCACCAGCCCCCAGAACGCACTGCCGATTCCGAACAGGCTCAGGCCGGAGGCCGTCACCAGAAAGGTGAACAGGGCGGCATCGCGATCTTCCGTATCGCTCAGGGCGTTGCCCAGGCTGTTGCCAATGGTGCCCAGCAGGGCCAGCCCGGCGATGGCAACCACCAGCGCATGCGGAATTGCCGTCAGCAAACTGGCGACGGTGGCACCGAGTACGCCGAGAATCAGATAGAACACGCCTGCCCAGACGGCAGCGCGGTAGCGCATGGAGGCGTCGGGGTCGGCGTCCGGACTCATGCAGATCGCGGCGGTGATGGCGGCCAGATTGAACGAGAAGCCCCCGAATGGCGCAAGCGCCAGGCCGGTCAGCCCCGTCCAGCCGATCAGGGGCGAGGCGGGCACCTTGTAGCCATTGGCGCCGAGCACCGCCAGACCCGGCATGTTTTGCGAAGCCATGGTGACGATGAACAGAGGCAGCCCCACGCCCAGGAGCACGGGCAGCGAAAACGTCGGCGTGGTGAAGACGGGATGGGCAAATTGCAGCTGCACGTCCTGTAATTGCACGCTCCCCTGCCCAGCCGCAACCGCCAGGCCACCCAGCAGGGTCAGCGCAATGGCATAGCGCGGCAGACGTTGCCGCGCCAGCAGGAAGACGAGCAGCATCGTCCCCACCAGAATGCGATGCTGGGCGAGTGTGGAAAACACGTCCAGACCGAACTCCAGCAGGACCCCGGCCAGCATGGCCGCACTCAGTGCCCGGGGAATGCGGTGCATGATGCGCTCAAACCCGCCGCTGAACCCCACCACGACGGCCAGGGTGGAGGCGAACAGGAATGCGCCGATCGCCTGATCCATCGGCACGCCGTGGAGTCCGGTGGCCAGAAGCGCCGCGCCGGGGGTGGACCAGGCCGTGAGAACGGGCGCGCGGAAATACAGCGACAGGCCAATGCACGTCAGCCCCATGCCGATGCCAAGCGCCCAGAGCCAGGACGCCACCTCGGCTGGCGATCCTCCGGCCGCGCGCGCCGCCTCGAAAATGATGGCCGCCGAACTGGTATAGCCCACCAGCACGACAATGAAGCCCGCAGACAGATGCGACGGCCTGAACCACCCCGACACGCGATTGCGCATGGCATTCCTCCTGATGTTTTGTGCGTTATAACGCACATACGAAGAGTAGCATCCGGGTGAGATCTTTCCGCAACCATGCCACGCCAGACCACCGCGCCACCCGATCCCGCCATGGGACAGCAGCTTGCCGCCCGATTGCGCGGAATGCGGCAGGCGCGCGGCTGGAGCCTGGATCACGCAGCGCTGCAGACCGGGGTCAGCAAGGCCATGCTGGGACAGATCGAACGGGCCGAATCCAGCCCGACAGTGGCAACGCTCTGGAAAATTGCCAGCGGATTTGACTGCTCCCTGACCGACCTGCTGGTGTCGCCGCGGGAACCGGGTCCCGCCCCACTCCAGTCACTGCCGGACGTGCGCCGCGCCGACGCCCTGCGCCGCAGACCGGCACAGGACACCATGCTGGTGGCGGCGCTGTTCCCGTTTGATGCCAAGCTCGGTTTTGAACTGCTGGAACTCACCCTGTTGCCGGGCTACGCCCTCGATTCCGAACCGCATGCCCAAGGGGTGACCGAGCACGTCGTTGTACTCAGCGGACGGATGGAGGTGTTGATCAACGGCCAGTGGACGCTGCTCGCCAGCGGAGATGCCGTGCGCTTTGCCGCCGACCAAACCCACGGCTACCGCAATCCAGGGGCGGAACCCGCCGTCTGCCTCGACCTGATCCACTACCCGCAAAGGTAGACCGGCTTATGACTTCCCCGCTTACGGACTTTGCAGCCACTCAACAATGGGCTGCCATTGCTCCAGGTCTTTGGCAGCCTGGCTCGGCGGCAGATCCCAGAGCGTGAGGCCGTGCGCCGCCATCTGCGGGTACAGCGTGGTCTGCCGCAGATTGCCCAGCATGGGCAGGCCGCTTTGGGCGACAAAGGCATACAGTTGCTCGGCGGCATGGGTGCGCGGGTCGATACGCACGCCCACCAGTCCCACGTCGAAGCCGTGTTTTTCCCGGGTATCGCGCAGCTTCTCCAGAAATTCCTGGGTCGCGTAAATGTCGAAAATCGACGCCGACAGCGGCACCAGCAGCTTGTCGGCCTGCTTCATCACGTCATTCAGCCGCCAGCCGTGCAGCCCGGCTGAGGTGTCGATCACCGCGTGCGTCGTGCCCTTGGGAGGCTTGGCGATGTAGTCGTGGCTCATTTCCCAGGTCTCGATGCGCGGCAAAGCCGTATCGCGCAGCGACAGCCACAGCCGGGCGGATTCCTGTCGATCCGAATCGCCCAGCATGACGGCATGGCCCTGATGCGCGAAAAACCCGGCAACTTGGGTGGAAAGAGTGGACTTGCCCACTCCGCCCTTGGGATTGGCAACGACGATGACCGGCATGACACAACCTTTCAGTTCTGGAAACGATGGCGGCCTCAAAATTACCAGAACCGGCGCACAAACTCCACGCCAAGCGGCGAAGCATCACACAACCTTGCAAGCCTGCTCGAAACTCAGCCGCGGGCTGCGCGGGAACAGCGCCTTGGCGTCGCCATAGCCGAGATTGCACAGAAAGTTGACCTTCACGCTGGAGTCGCCGAAGAACGCGGCGTTCACCGCGTCGGCGTCGAAACCGCTCATCGGCCCGCAGTCGAGTCCCAGTGCGCGGGCGGCGAGGATGAAGTAACCGCCCTGCAGGCTGGAATTGCGCATCGCCGACGAGGCAATGAACTCCGGCTTGCCCGCAAACCAATTGCGCGCATCGAGGTTGTGCGGAAACAGCGTGGGGAGCTGCTCGTAGAACGCCATGTCCATGCCGATGATGGCCGTCACCGGCGCCTGCAGCGTCTTGGAGCGGTTGCCCTCGCTCATGCACGGTGCCAACCTGGCCTTGGCCTCCTGCGACTGCACGAACACGATGCGCGCCGGAGAACAATTAGCCGAGGTCGGCCCCCATTTCATCAGGTCGTAGAGCTGGTGCAACAGGTGCCCGGGCACCGGCTGGTCCAGCCAGGCGTTATGGGTGCGGGCTTCATCAAACAGTTGGCGCAGGGCGCTGGAATCAATCATCGGCATGACAGTTCTCGAGGGTTTCAATGTCGAAATGGTCGCTCAAAACAATGTTGTAAGCGAATGCAAAGACGATGGCGCCCCTGCAATGCGGCTGCGGGACAATACGCGCACCATGTTCAATCCCAGCAAAGACGACGTTCGGCAATTCTTTCTCTCCGCCTGGCAGCGGCACCGTGCAGGCGGCGTGCTCACACCGCTGGAACTCATCGCCGCCGACTGGATGGATTTGCACCCGGAATATCACGCGGAACTCTCCGACCCGCACAGCGCCAGCCGCGACTATGGCGTGGAACAGGGTCGTACCAATCCCTTCCTGCATTTGTCCATGCATCTGTCGATTGCCGAACAGGTGTCCATCGACCAGCCGCCGGGCATACGCCAGGCTTTCGAGTTGTTGCGCAGCAGACTGGGCGAACACGAGGCCCACCACGCCATCATGGAGTGCCTGGGCGAAATGCTGTGGGCAGCGCAGCGCAGCGGCCTGCCGCCTGATGGCGCTGCCTATGTGGACTGCGTGCAGCGTCGGGCGACCAAACGCTGACGCTCAGTCTTCGATGGCTTCGAGCACGAGTTGCACCTGGGTGATGCCCTGCCAGGTGTTGCTCTCCAGCCGATAGGCGATGCGCGCCTGATCGGGCAGAAAGTCGGTGCGCCCCCAGGCCACCAGATCAAACAGGCGCTCGCCGTTGCGTTCGGTGCGCACCGTGGCGCCGCCAAGTTCCGGCGCGGCCTGCGACTTCCACTGCGCCGATGCATCGGCGGCGTCGAGCAGACGCACCTTGGCTTTGAGATGGCGCTCGCCAATCAGGCGTTGTTGGCGGACCTGCACCCGTGCGCTGAACAGCGGCGCGGCGAACCCCTGCCCCCAGACTTGTGCACCAAGCAAGGCCGCCATTTCCGGCAACAGCCACTGCGCCGGAAGCGAGCCGTCCACCTCCAGCCGGCGTTGCAGCATCGCGGGTTCCAGCCATTCGCCCGCCACCCGGGCGAAGGCTGCACGGAAGCGTTCGAAACCGTCCTCCACCAGCGAGCAGCCGGCGGCCATGGCATGGCCGCCGAAACGCAGCAACAGGCCCGGCTCACGCTTGGAAACCAGGTCGAGCGCATCGCGCAGATGAAACCCGGCAATCGAGCGGCCCGAGCCACGCAGCGTGCCGTCTTCGGCCGGAGCGAACACAAAGGTGGGGCGATGTTCGCGGTCTTTGATGCGCCCGGCGACGATGCCGATCACGCCCTCGTGCCAATTGGGCGCGAACAGGCTGATGGCTGCGGCGCCGTGCTCGGCACCGAGGTCGATGCTGCCCAGCATGGCCAGCGCCTCGGCCTTGATGCCGTCCTCGATGCTGCGCCGCTCGCGGTTGAAGGTATCAAGCAATTGCGCCAATTCCAGGGCGCGGGCGGGGTCATCGGTGGCCAGGCATTCGATGCCCACGGTCATGTCGGCCAGCCGCCCCGCGGCGTTGATCCGCGGCCCCAGGGCAAAGCCCAGGTCGGCGCTGTTCACCCGCGCCGCCTCGCGCCCCGCCACCTGAAGCAGTGCGGCGATGCCGGGCTGTATGCGTCCTTCGCGGATGCGCTTGAGCCCCTGTGCCACCAGCAGCCGATTGTTGGGGTCCAGCCTCACCACGTCGGCCACCGTTCCCAGCGCCACCAGATCGAGCAGCGCGTCCAGGCGCGGTTGGCTGGCGGCGTCGAACACCCCGCGCTGCCGCAGCTCCGAACGCAGGGCCAGCAGCACATAAAACATCACCCCGACCCCGGCGATGGACTTGCTCGGAAATTCGCAACCCGGCTGGTTCGGGTTGACGATGATCTCCGCCTCGGGAAGGATGTCACCCGGCAGATGATGGTCTGTGACCAGCACCCGAATTCCCTCGGCTTTGGCCCGTGCCACGCCGTCCACGCTGGCGATGCCGTTGTCCACGGTGATGATCCAGTCCGGCTTGCCGTCGGCATGGTGCAGAGCCAGTTCCACCACGGCGGGAGACAGACCGTAGCCGGTCGTAAAGCGGTTGGGCACCAGATAAGACACCGTCGCGCCCATCGCCCGAAGGCCGCGAAGACCCACGGCGCAAGCGGTGGCTCCATCGCAGTCGTAATCGGCGACGATGAGCAGACGCTCCTTACGCGCAATGGCGTCAGCCAGCGCCCGCGCCGCGTCCTCGCTGCCTTTGAGTCGCGCCGGAGGCAGCAGATGCGACAGCGCAATTTCGAGTTCCTCAGCCTCTTTCACCCCGCGCGCAGCGAACAACTGCGCCAGAAGCGGGTGTGTGCCTGCGGCCTGCAACCGGTGCTGGGCGCGCGGATCGGGTTGACGAAGAAGAAATTGCATAGGGCAGCGTGTTGATAGTCAAAGCGCCATTGGAACCGATCCGGCTTGCACCACTGCACTCCTACACTGCCAATTCCATGTCGCGCCCCAAACTCGTCTCCTCCCTCCTGACCACGGTGCTGCCATGGATGACCACGCCGCCGCTGCGCCCGCTCCTCAACTGGGGGCTGCGCCGCAGCCTGCGCGCGCCGCGCCTGGTGCACACCCGCAGTCCCGCGGATCTGGGACTGGCGTTTTCCACCGCGCGCATCCCGACCGCCAACGACAAGTCCCTGCACGCCTGGAACATCCCCGCGCCGGATGGCGCGACGCGCCCGACAGCCGCGCTCGTCATCGTGCACGGCTGGGGGAGCAATTCGGATCTCATGCTGCCGCTGGCCCCCGCTCTGCATGCCGCGGGGATGACGCTGCTATTCATCGACACCCGTTGCCACGGTGCCAGCGATGACGACACCTTCGCCTCGCTGCCGCGCTTCGCCGAAGATACGGTGCATGCGGTGGACTGGCTGGCTGCGCAGCCACAGATCGACCCGCAGCGCATTGCCCTGCTCGGCCACTCGGTGGGAGCCGGCGCAGTGCTGCTGGCGGCGACGTGGCGCGAGCAGATCGCCGCTGTGGTGAGTCTGGCCGCCTTCGCCCATCCCGCCGAGATGATGCAGCGCTGGATGACCGGGCAAGGGCTGCCCGACGCCGTCATCCGCCCCTACATCGTTCGCTATGTGCAGCGCACCATCGGCTATCGCTTCGACGACATCGCCCCCATCACCACCCTGCCCCAGCTGCGCTGTCCGGTGCTGTTGATGCACGGCGAGCAGGACACTGTGGTGCCGGTCAGCGACGCGCAGCGCCTGCTATCGGCAGCGGCGTCCGCCATGGTGCAATTGCACGTCACCCCTGGCGGGCATGATTCGATGGAAGCGTTCTTGGCGGTGATCGATCAGGTCGCCGATTTTCTGACCAGCGCCTGCATCCAGGCGAACACAGCCTACGGCTCGATCTCCGGCCGTCCCCAGTAGTAGCCCTGTCCCCAGTCCACGCCGATACGGCGCATGGCCTCGGCGGTAACTTGATCTTCGATGCCTTCGGCAATAGTCAGGATGCCGAGCTCGTGGGCCATGCTGTTGATGGAACGCACCATGGCTTGGGCCCGCGCGCTGCGGGCGGCCTCGCACACCAGCTCCGCCTCAATCTTGAGATAGCTCACCGGCAACTTGAGCACATAAAGGTACGAGGAGTAGCCGCTGCCAAAGTCGTCCACCGCAAGCTGGAAGCCAAAATCGATCAGCGGTTGCACCAGTTTGCGCACGGCCTCGGCGTCACCAATGAGCTGGCGCTCGGTGATTTCGATCACCATGGGCTTGGCCTTGCCCGACATGTCCACCGCGCAGGATTCGCAATAGTGCTGCGCCCAGTCGAGCAGCTGCCGCACGTTTTCCGGACGGCTGAGGAAGTCTGCCGAGCAGTTGATCATGTATTTCATCGGCCCGCCAATCTCTGCAACGTGCGTGCTGCAACGCAACAGGACCTGCTTGGACACCCGCGCGTCGATGCGGTGTTCAAGCCGCAGCCGGTTGGCCACGTCGATGAATTGTCCTGCGGGCAGGACATCGCCGTTATCCGCCACCAGCCGCGCGAGCGCTTCAAAACCCATGATCTGGCCATCGGCAAGTGACACCAGCGGCTGGTAGGCCACGCGGATGCGATCGTCCTCAATGGCGCGCTTGAGCGCGAAACCTTGCAGATAATCCTGCGCAGATTTGCCCTCGAACTGTTTGACACGGTTGCGCCCGCTGGCCTTGGCGCTGTATAGCGCGGAATCGCATTGCCCGAGCAACTCGGCGATGGTCAGATTGCTCTGCGGCTCCCAGGCCGAGACGCCGAAGCTTGCGGTCAGGTGCAATTCCGTACCACCCACCGACATGAGAGTGTGCGAAATGATGTCGCGCAGCTTTTCCGCTGCTGCCCGTGCTGCTTCCAGTGTGGAGTCGGGCAGAAGCGCCAGAAACTCCTCGCCACCCCAGCGCGCCACCTGGTCTTCCTTGCGGATCCGGGTCTGCAACAGGTGCGCCACTTGCTGCAGCACCGCGTCGCCCGCAGCATGCCCGAAACCGTCGTTGATGAGCTTGAAGTGATCGAGGTCGAATAGCACCAGCGCGTAACCGATGTCGTCCTGCTGCGCCCGGTCGTGAGCGCGCTGCAGATGCTCGCCCATGCCGCGCCGGTTGAGCAGCCCGGTAAGACTGTCCTGATTGGCCAGGCGGTACATGATCTCTGTCCGGTCGCGCAATTGTGTGCTGTCGCGCTCGGACTGTTTTCTCACCAGACGATAGACCAGGGTCAGCAGCGCCAGCCACAGGGTAAGGACAGTCAGTGCAGGCCAATATGCGCCCCAGAAATCCCGCCAGACCAAGGTACGCGGCACCGTCAAGTTGACCAGCACGCGGTAGTGCGGCATGCGAACCCAGGAACCGAGACGCGGAATATCGTCGGAGTCCACCCTGCCGCTGAACATGCCCGATTTGGCTTGTGACGCTTTCTCCGCTGCCTTGGCCAACGCCCCGTGCCGCCTGGCGCTGTAAAAGTGCTGCAGGTCATCCGACATGGGCGCAGGCCAGCGCGCCAGCAAATAGCCATCTGAACGCATCAGCGCAATCGACATGCCAGGCATGGCATATTCGGCCGCCGCCACCGAGCGGCGCCAGCGGTCGAGGAAATCATTGAGCTCCACGGGCACCACAATCAGTAGCTGCGGCTGTCCCGCGGAATTTTTCACCATCAGGCGCAGAGGGATCACCCAGCGGTGCAGCACGGGGCCGTAGACCGCCTTGCCCACCTCCAACCCGTTCATCTGAGGCGTCTGATGAATGCCCGACCAGGCATCGGGCATGACGGGGAAGTCTGGCAACTGCATGTCGTCGTTGGCCAGAGTCGTGGCAAACATCCGCCCATCAGGGGTCGACAAATTGATCGAAAGCGCCTGGTCGGGACCAAGCAGGGCGTAATAGCGCTGCAACAATGGCTGGAGCCGCTTTGGCTCGGAGAGCAGATCCGGATGAGCCGACAAGTCACTACCCAGGACGGCCATGACCGATTCATAGCGGTCGAAATAGGCCGAGGTGGTGTCCGCAAGAAACGCCGTTTCCACCCGCAGGGTGCTGCGCAACATGTCGTCCTGGCGCTGCCAGTTGATCCACGCCATCCAGGCTCCGAAAAACAGTGTCATCGCGACCAGCGCCCAATATCCACGGCGCAACCGTCGGTGCAAGGACGACGGGCCATCAGGCGCCAGCTTGGGGGCAGACGAAAACAGGGAGCTTGAACTGGGCATGCAGCGAGGGAAAGGATGGACACAGAGGCATCGCATGACAACGCGCGATGCCTTGGCTGGCGAACCGGATGCAGTGTAAGAGGCCGCCTTAGCAAGAGACTGTGAATTCCGTCACACTCTTGCGTACCCCCCGCAATTGCGCGTGATGCAATTGCAGGCCCGCCGGGCGACTCCGGCTTGTTCGCCTTACATGCCGACGTAAGTTGGCCCGCCGCCGCCTTCAGGCGCCACCCAGACGATGTTCTGGGTCGGGTCTTTGATGTCGCAGGTCTTGCAGTGCACGCAGTTCTGCGCGTTGATCTGCAGCCGGTCGCTGCCATCCGGTCCTTTGACAAACTCATATACCCCGGCAGGGCAGTAACGCGATTCCGGGCCTGCGTACATTTTGAGGTTGATCTGCACCGGCACCGACACGTCCTTGAGGGTGAGGTGCGGCGGCTGGTTTTCCTCGTGGTTGGTATTGCTCAGATAGACCGAACTCGGCCGATCGAAGGTCAGCACGCCATCGGGCTTCGGATAGTCGATGCGCGGGCAGTCTGCGGCCGGCTTGAGCATGGCGTTGTCGCTCACGTGACGATGGATGGTCCACGGCGGCGACTTGATGCCGATACGCGGCAACAGCCAGCGCTCGATGCCGGTCATCAGCGTGCCCACCATCCGCCCCCTCTTGAACCACTGCTTGAAGTTGCGTGCCGTCTTCAGTTCGTCGTGCAGCCAGGACTTCTCGAACGCCACCGGGTACGCTGCGAGTTCATCCTGCGCGCGGTCAGCGGCCAACGCATCGGCAATGGCCTGCGCTGCCAGCATGCCGGTCTTGATCGCCGCATGGCTGCCCTTGATGCGCGAGGCATTGAGAAACCCCGCCTCGCAACCCACCAGGCAACCGCCGGGAAACACCAGCTTGGGCAAAGACAACAGGCCGCCAGCCGTGATGGTGCGTGCGCCATAGCCCAGGCGCTTGGCGCCGTCGAACAGGCCGCGGATCGCCGGATGGGTTTTGAACCGCTGGAATTCTTCAAACGGGCTCAGCCACGGATTGCTGTAGTCCAGCCCGACAACAAAACCGATGGCCACCTTGCGGTCTTCGAGGTGATAGAGGAAGCCGCCGCCGTAGGTCGCAGGATCGAGAGGCCAACCCGCGGTGTGCAGCACCAGCCCGGGCTGGTGCTTGTCAGCAGCGACTTCCCAGGTTTCCTTGATGCCGATGGCATAACTCTGCGGATCGCGTCCGGCGTCCAGCTTGTATCGCGCAATCAGCTCCTTGCCCAACTGCCCGCGCGAGCCCTCGGCGAACACCGTGTATTTGGCCCGCAGTTCCATGCCGAGCTGGAAGTGGTCTGTCGGCCCTCCGTCCTTGCCCAGCCCCTGATTTCCAGTGGCCACACCGCATACCCGGCCCTGGTCGTCGTACAGCACTTCGGCTGCCGCGAAACCGGGGAAAATCTCGACGCCCAGGCTCTCCGCCTGCTGCGCCATCCAGCGCACCAGATTGCCCAGGCTGATGACATAGTTGCCGTGGTTTTTGAAACAGTCGGGCAGGAAGGCGGCAGGGGCAGGCTTGGCGCCAGCCTCGCTCAGAAACAGAAACTGGTCGGCGGTGACAGGCTGGTTCAGCGGTGCGCCTTGCGCCTTCCAGTCCGGAAACAGTTCAGTGAGCGCCCCGGGGTCCATGATGGCCCCGGACAGAATATGCGCCCCCGGCTCGGAGCCCTTTTCCAGCACGCAGACCGAGATCTCACGGCCCGCCTGCTGCGCGAGTTGCTTGAGGTGAATGGCCGTACCCAGGCCACCGGGTCCGGCGCCTACCACGACCACGTCGTAGTCCATGGCCTCTCGCGGGCCAAATTGTTCCAAGAGTTGATGCCGTGTCATCG